>NZ_WWFY01000925.1:0-3985 GCF_009864975.1 Pseudonocardia sp. SID8383 | reverse complement strand
CGCCTCCGCCCGGGCGACGCGCCGCGCCGTGGGCAGGCCGATCGCGGCCGCGATCAGGCAGGCCACCGCACCCAGGGCGAGTCCGCCGCGACCGCCCCACTGCTCGCTGACCCAGCCGGCGATCGGGCCGCCGATCGGGGTGGACCCGAGGAGGGCCACCGACCACAGCGCCATCACCCGGCCCCGCATGTGCGGGGCCGAGGCCAGCTGCAGCGTCGAGTTGCCGCCGGCCATGAACGCGACGCTGGCCATCCCGACCAGCCCCATCGCGGCCAGCGCGACCCACAGCGCCGGCGCGACCGCGGCCAGGCCCAGGACCAGGCCGAACAGCAACGCGGTCCGCACCAGCATCGGCACCCCGGTACGCCCGTGCCCGGCGACGACGAGCCCCCCGACGACCGCGCCGACGCCCATCGCGCCGGTGAGCCAGCCGTAGGTGGCCGCGTCGCCGCCGAAGGTCTGCGAGGCCACGACCGGCAGCACCACCGGGAACTCGTAGGCCAGGCAGCCGATCAGCGCCATCATCACCAGAGGCACCCGCAGCTCGGGGTTGTCGCGCACGTGGGCGAGCCCCTCGCGCAGCTGCCCGGGCGCCCGGGGCGCCGGAGCGGTGGGCATGAGCGCGGAGGTGTCCAGGCGCAGCAGCGAGGTCACGACGGCGACGAAGCTGACCGCGTTCACCGCGAAGCAGATACCGGTCCCGCCCGCGACGATGACCAGCCCGGCCACGGCCGGTCCGACGGCGCGCGCGGCGTTGACCAGGACCGAGTTGAGGGTGACGGCGTTGCGCAGGTCCTCGGGCCCGACCAGCTCGTGCACGAAGGTCTGCCGGGCCGGGTTCTCGACGGCCTTGTTCAGCCCGAGCACCGCGGCCAGCACGTAGACGTGCCAGAGCGCGACGGTACCGGTGAGGGTGAGCACGGCGAGTGCGGCGGCCTGCAGGCCCATCATCGTCTGCAGGCCGACCATCAGCCGTCGCCGGTCGAGGCGGTCCACCCACACCCCGGCGTAGGGGCCGAGGAGCAGGGTGGGCACGGTCTGGACGGCGACGACGGTGCCGAGCACCGCCGCGGACCCGGTCAGCTCGTACACCAGCCAGGACTGGGCGACCGACTGCATCCAGGTACCGACCAGGGAGATCGACTGGCCGCCGATCCAGAGCCGGTAGTTGTGGCCGGACAGCGCGGCGAAGGTGCGGGCGAGCGCCCGGCGGGACGCCTGGTCCGGACCGGCGCTCACCGGGCGTCCCGCAGGGCCCCGGCGAGCGCGTCGAGCGCGGGCAGCGCGGCCCGCAGCCGTGCGGCGTGGTCGGGGGTCAGGGCGTCGACGTGTGCGGCGAGCAGCCGGGTGCGTTCCTCGCGGCGTCGGCGGTGCTCGGCAGCACCGGCCTCGGTGACCGCGACGCGCACGGCGCGACCGTCGTCGGGGTCGGTGTCGCGGACGAGCAGCCCGGCGACCTCCAGCTTGCCCGCCAGGCGCGACAGCATGGTGGGGTTGACGCCCTCGACGGTGGCGAGCTCCCCCATCCCGATCGGGCCGCGGACGGCGACGGTGCCGAGTACCGACACAGCGCTGCGGGTGAGGTCGGAGCCGCGGGTGGCCCGGTCCAGGCCCCGGGCGATCCGGGCCAGGTCCGTGCGCAGCCGCGCCAGCTCGTCGGGGTCGAGGCCGCTCATGCACACTCCATATGTTTGCCTGTCGGCAAGCATATACCTGTGCAACGATCCGCGCCGCGCACGGACGGGGCGGCGCCCCGGTCAGGCGGGAGCGACCTCGGACTCGGCGGACCGGAGCCGGGACGCCAGCCGCTGCAGGTCGTCGCGGAGGCGGAACAGCTCGTCCATCGACATGCCGGTGGCCTCGATGACCTGGTCCTGCGCGGCGGCGGCGTGCTCGCGCAGCGCCTTGCCCTTCTCGGTCAGCGACACCTGCACGGTGCGCTCGTCGTCCGGGCGACGGGCGCGGGTGACCAGCCCGTGACCCTCCAGCCGGGTCAGCATCGGCGACAACGTGCCGCTGTCCAGGAACATCCGCTCGCCGAGTTCCCGCTGGGGCACCGTCTCCTCGGCCCACAGCACGAGCAGAACCGCGTACTGGCTGTAGGTCAGGCCGATGGAGTCGAGAATCGGGCGGTAGCACCCGGTCATCGCACGCGACGCCGAGTGGAGCGCGAAACAGAGCTGCTCGTCGAGCGCCAGCGGCGCAACGGTTCCGGGCTCGGTCATTCCCACAGGGTAAGCGCTCGATGTCGGGAGTTCATCCGAGCCCGCAGGATCGGCTCGGCACCGGGCTCCCGCGGACCGGTCACGACGAGGAACGGGTCCGGGGCGCGACCACCCCCGAAGCGGTCGCGCCTCGGACCCGGGGCCGACGGACCGGAGGGCTCCCCAGCGCCCGGTCCGTGCAGAAGTTCGTGTCGTTCTGTTGTGCACCCCGGATTCCCCGACTCTGCGCGCCTCAATCGCAAACAGCTCCGGTTCACCCGCAGCGCCCAGTGTCGGCGCGCACCGTGACCCGGTCGCCGGTATCCCGCTGCGACAACGGGGTGACGGGGGGCGGTACGACGGCGGTACCGCGACCGCCCGTCAGCGTCGGCGGCCGGGTGGCGGGACGGGCTCGGGAGCGGTCATGTCAGGGCCTCCGTGGGAGGGTGACCCCGGGGTGTCCGCACCCGTCCGGTCCCCGGTCCGGCCGGGGCCGCGGACACCCGGAATCGCTGACGTCCGGAGGCGCCGTGCACGCGGTCCGCACCACCGCCCGGCTGCTGCTGGGCGCCTTCCTCGTCGCCGCGGGCGTCGCCCACCTGCTCGTCCCGGCCGAGTTCCTGGCCCAGGTGCCACCGTTCCTGCCCGCGCCCGGCGCGGTGGTGCTCATGTCCGGGCTCGTCGAGATCGCGGTCGGGGTCGGGGTGCTCCTCGCACCGGCCCGGCTGCGCCCGCACGCCGGGCTGGTCGCGGCGGCGCTGTTCGTGCTGGTGTTCCCCGGCAACGTGGCGCAGTACCTCACCGGCACCGACGCGTTCGGCCTCGACAGCGACGGCGCCCGCGCGACCCGGTTGCTGTTCCAGCCGCTGCTGGTGGTGTGGGCCCTGTGGGCGTGCGGCTCCGGTGCCCTGCTGCGGCGGGGCCGCCGCATCGCCTAGGACTTCTGCACGGTCCGGGCGAGGATGCCCAGGGTCGCCTTGAGCGACGCCGCGGAGATCACCGGGAACAGGTCGGAGTCGCGGTACTGCGGGTGGATGTCGGACCAGTCGCACCACGAGACGACCCGGGTCCCGCCGCCGTCGGCCTCGGCGACCGGCTCCAGCCGGTAGCCGTAGACGTGACCGACCGGCGGGCGCATGACGCCCACGATGGTCCAAGAGATCTCGCGGTCGGGCACGTAGCTCGCGATGTGCACGGTGACGTCGTAGCGGCCCATCGGGCGGTCGCCGAGCGACTCGCGGTCCATGTGCACGACGAAGGTGTCCCCGGCCGCCGAGACCGGCCCGCCCTCGGCCGACATCAACATCCCGGAGCTGTCGACGGCCACGTGCCCGCGCGGGTCGCGGAGTACGGCGAAGATCTCGGACGGGCTCGCGTCGACGATGCGCGAGGTCTCGATCCGCTGGTCGCTCATGGGCCCGATCATGCCCCGTCCCGGCCGGTCCGGCCCGGGGACGGGGCACGACGGTGGCGCGATCAGGAGGCGGGGCCGACCGGGAAGCGCAGGACGGCGCCGACGCCGTCGGTGAGCGTGACGTCGTCGTCGGGGTGGACCAGCACGACGGCGGCGCCGGTCGCGGCGGCGGCGCGGACCAGGACGTTCGCGGCCGGACCGGACAGCACCGGGGTGTCGCCGACGAGCTCGTCGGCCTTCTCCCCCACCGCGGCCGGGTCGGAGCCGGCGACCAGCTCGGTGCCGGGCACCGCGGCCGGGTCGACCAGCAGCGTCTCGACGGCGTGCGCGCGGGTGGCGCCGGCGACGTCGCCGAGCCCGGTGACGG
>NZ_WWFY01000924.1:0-4043 GCF_009864975.1 Pseudonocardia sp. SID8383 | reverse complement strand
CCGGCCGCGGCGCGGGGCTGCGGGAGGTCGATGTCCGGCCAGCCGCCCGGGGCACCCGCGGCGGCGATGTCACCGGCCGACGCGGCGTCGGCGGCCGCACCGTCGGCCACCGGGGGACGCCCCTCACGGCGCAGCAGGTCACCGACGGACAGGACGGGCCCGGTGAGCGGCCCCGCACCGTCGGAGGACGCGTGGGATGCACGCGAGTGACGCGCCAGCAGTTCGGCGACGCTCACCACGTTGCGGGGCCCGGTGGCGCCGGGGGCGCCGGGGAGCGGGGCTCCGGCAGGTGTGTCGGTCACGGCCGCACGTCCTCCTTCGGGTCATTTCGACCCGGGAAGATGTACCGGAAAGAGCCCTCTATCCCCAAGTGATCACACTCCGCTCGTCGCAGGTCACCCGATCGGGTGGTTCCCGTTCATCGGCCGTATCCGACCGCTCGGCCTGCTCGTTGCCTCGCAAGGCAACCGTTGCGCAAGCCTGCCCCGACCTGAACCCCAGGTGGGGCCCGTGTGGGCGTGTCGCCCTGTGTACTGCGCGTGAATCGCCGAGCGGTCGCCGCTCCGGCCCCCGTCGCCGGGCGCGACCGGGTGTCACACGGTCGTCAACGGCCGCCGAGACGTCCGCGGCCCAGCCGCAGCAGCATCATCGCCAGCTCGCGGCCCTCGGGGCCGAGATCGGCGAACCGGTCCAGCACCGCCATCTCGCGGCTGTAGACGATGCGCGGTCCGCCCGCGGCCATGCGGGCGGCGCCGATGCGCTTCGAGACCTCGGTGCGGCGGAGGATCGCGTCGAGGATCTCGGCGTCGAGCCGGTCGATCTCCCGGCGCAGCTGTTCGATCTCGGGGTCGGCTCCGGTGCGCACCTCGGTGCTCGTGCCGGAGCTCGGCTGCGGGGCTGCGGGGTCGGTCACGATCATGGTCTCCTCGTCTCGGTCACGGGCCGTCGGGACCGAGGACATGCGAACGCCCCGGGTCCGTCGGACTCCGGGGCGTGCGGGTGGCGTCTGGGCTCAGACGGGCGGCGCAGCGGGAACCGGGGTCCGGTACCCGTAGCGAAATCGCCCGTCGTGAGCCACGCGGCGAGTGTAGACCACCCGGCGCACCGGGCCGCCGTGGTTTCCGGGACCGGCGACGCCGGAGCGGGGTCGTCGGACCCCCGGCGTACCGTGTTCGACACGATGAGTGCGCTGTTCGAACTCCCCGGGACGGGCCCCGCCGCCGCTGCCGAGCCGACGACGGCCCAGGGCCGCCGCCTGCTGGACGGCCTGAACGACCGCCAGCGGGAGGCCGTGACGCATGCGGGTTCACCGCTGCTGATCGTCGCCGGAGCGGGGTCGGGGAAGACCCGCGTGCTCACCCACCGGATCGGCTGGCTGCTCGCCGAGCGCGGGGTGCACCCCGGCGAGGTCATGGCGATCACCTTCACCAACAAGGCCGCGGCCGAGATGAAGGAGCGCGTCGACGCCCTCGTCGGACGCCGCTCCGGGCCGATGTGGGTGTCCACCTTCCACTCCATGTGCGTGCGGATCCTCCGGCGCGAGGCCAAGCACCTCGGCGTGCGCAGCGCCTTCTCCGTCTACGACGCCGACGACACCCGCCGCCTCGTCGGCATCGTCGGGCGCGACCTGGAGCTCGACCCGAAGAAGTTCGCCCCGCGCGCACTGGCCGCCCAGATCTCCAACCTGAAGAACGAGCTCGTCTCGCCGGACGAGGCCGCCGAGCGCGCCGCCACCGACCACGAGCGGCGCATCGCCGAGGTCTACGGCGTCTACCAGTCGCGGCTGCGCCAGGCGAACGCCTTCGACTTCGACGACCTGATCATGGAGACGGTCTCGCTGCTGGACCGGCTGCCGGCCGTCGCCGAGTACTACCGGCGTCGCTTCCGGCACGTCATGGTCGACGAGTACCAGGACACCAACCACGCCCAGTACGAGCTGGTCCGCCAGCTCGTCGCGCCGGCCACGGCGAACGGGCGTCCCGGCGAGCTGTGCGTCGTCGGTGACTCGGACCAGTCGATCTACGCCTTCCGCGGCGCGAACATCCGCAACATCATCGAGTTCGAGCAGGACTTCCCGGACGCGCGGACCATCCTGCTGGAGCAGAACTACCGCTCGACCCAGACGATCCTGTCCGCGGCGAACGCGGTGATCGCCCGCAACCCGGAGCGGCGGGACAAGCGGCTGTGGTCCGACTCGGGCGACGGCGAGCGCGTCGTCGGCTACGTCGCGGACAACGAGCACGACGAGGCGTCGTTCGTCGCCCGCGAGATCGATCGGCTCGTCGACACCGGCGAGTACCGCAACTCCGACATCGCGGTGTTCTACCGGACCAACAACCAGTCCCGCGTCTTCGAGGACGTGTTCCTGCGGGTCGGGCTGCCCTACAAGGTCGTCGGCGGGGTGCGGTTCTACGAGCGCCGCGAGATCCGCGACGCGCTGGCCTACCTGCGGGTGCTGTCCAACCCGGAGGACACGGTCAGCCTGCGCCGGATCCTCAACGTGCCCAAGCGCGGCATCGGGGACCGGGCCGAGGCCGTCGTCGCCGAGTACGCCGAGCGCGAGCGCACCTCGTTCGCCCGCGCGCTGCGCGCCGCCGCCGAGGAGCCGCAGCGGCTTCCCGCCCTGGCGACGCGCTCGCAGAAGAACATCGCCGGGTTCGTGCGGATGCTCGACGAGCTGCGCGAGCTCGTCGAGCGCGGCGACGACACCGCCGAGGTCCTCGAGGCCGTCTACGCGCGCACCGGCTATCTGGAGGAGTTGCAGGCGTCGGAGGACCCGCAGGACGGCACCCGGATGGACAACCTCGCCGAGCTCGTCACGGTGGCGCGGGAGTTCGCGGGGGATGCCGCCGTCGCGGACCTGGCGCCGGACGGCGGGGCCGCGATCGGTTCCGGTGCCGCCCCCGCCGACGGGGCATCCGACGGCGCGGCCCCCGAGGGTGAGGCCGACACCTACGACGACACCCCCGACGGTGTCCCGGAGCCCGGCTCGCTGGCCGCGTTCCTGGAGCGCGTCGCGCTCGTCGCGGACGCGGACTCCATCCCCGACGACGACTCCGGCGTGGTCACGATGATGACCCTGCACACGGCGAAGGGCCTCGAGTTCCCGGTGGTCTTCCTGACGGGCTGGGAGGACGGGATCTTCCCCCACCTGCGCACCCTCGGGGACCCCAAGGAGCTCGCCGAGGAGCGCCGGCTGGCCTACGTCGGGATCACCCGCGCGGAGAAGCGGCTCTACCTGTCCCGGGCGATCGTCCGGTCCGCGTTCGGGCAGCCCAGCACCAACCCGGCGTCGCGCTTCCTCGACGAGGTGCCCCCGTCGCTGCTCGACTGGCGGCGCACCGAGGAGCAGCTCGCCGCACAGCGGCCGTCGGCGCCGGTGGGGCGGTTCGGGTTCGGGAAGCGGCCGCAGGCGACCGATCGCGGGAGCTGGAAGGTCCCGGAGAGGTCGCTGAACAACCAGTCGCTGCACCTCGACGTCGGGGACCGGGTCAACCACGACAAGTACGGCCTGGGCACCGTCGTCGCGGCCGACGGCATCGGCCCGCGCGCGACGGTGACGATCGACTTCGGCTCGGGCGGGACGGTCCGGCTGATGCTGATCGGCGGCGTCCCGATGCAGAAGCTGTAGACCTCAGTCGTCGTCGCGGTCCTGCGTCGCGGCCTCGGCCGGGGTCAGCACCTTCACCGACCCGAACGCCCCGACGACGTGCACGTCCACCGCCCGGTCGCCCGGCGCGGCGCACGCCGTCGGGCAGTCGGTCGAGCCGAACACCGTGAACCCGGAGACGTCCGCCCGGACGCCGTCGGGCACCACGACCTCGACCGAGCCGAACAGCAGCACCCCGCCCACCCGCGGGGCATCGGCCTGGACCCCGATCGTGCGGGACCCGAACACCGTCACGCCGTCGGTCAGCGGCAGCACCTGCGACCCGCCCCAGACGGCGGCGACGACCAGCGCGGCCGTGGCGAGGATCCCGCCGGCGCGCCGCCCGGCGGCCGCGGCGAAGTCGCCGGTCGGTGCCGGAGCCGGGAGGGCCGTG
>NZ_WWFY01000923.1:0-4084 GCF_009864975.1 Pseudonocardia sp. SID8383 | reverse complement strand
CGCGGCGCCGCCGTAGGAGACCGGCAGCGCGGTGAGCACCCGGTCGAGGCCGGCGCGGGCCCGGTCCAGCCCGGTGCACCAGGTGGCGGCGACGAGACCGAAGGTGGTCGGCAGCGCCTGCTGGCCGAGGGTGCGGGCGGCGCACGGGGTGTCGCGGTGGGTGGCGGCGAGCGCGGCCGCGGCGTCGGCGCAGGCGGTGAGGTCGGCGACGACGCGGTGCCCGGCCCGTCGGGTGAGCAGCATCAGCGCGGTGTCCATGACGTCCTGGCTGGTGGCGCCCGGGTGCACCGCGCGCTCGGCGCCGGGCTGGATCCGTGCCGCGGCCGCCTTGAGCCGCTTGACCAGCGGGATCACCGGGTTGCCGCCCTCGACCGACTCGGCGGCCAGCGCGTGCGGGTCGACGCCCGCGACGGCGGCGACGGCGCGTTCCACCGCGTCGGCGTCGTGCTCGGTGACCGCGCCCTGCTCGGCGGCGACCGCCGACAGCGCCAGTTCGACCTCCAGCAGGGCGGCGATCCACGCGCCGTCGTCGAGCAGGCCGTCGACCCGGTCGGTGCCGGACAGCGGCCCGAGCAGCGTGTTCGCCATGCGTACAACTGTACGACCTGCGACCGTCGGGCAGAAGAGTCGGCCAGGTCTCCCGGGAGGCAGAATGACCCGACGTGCTGACCCACATCCTGCTCGACCTCGACGGCACCCTCGTCGACTCCGCCCCCGGCATCCTCGGCTCGATGCGCCGCGCGATCGACGAGGTGGGCCTGGACGTCCCCGAGTCAGCGCTCGGCACGCACCTGCTCGGCCCGCCGCTCTACCGCAGCCTGCCCCCGATCCTCGGCGACGAGGGGACCGCCGCCGTGCTGCCGGTGTACCGGCGGATCTACGGGGACGAGGACGGCTGCCTGGACTGCGCGCCCTACCCGGGTGTGGAGGAGCTGCTGCGCGCACTGTCCGCGGCCGGCGTGACCATGGCACTGGCCACCAGCAAGGCGGAGCCGTCCGCTCGGAAGATCCTCGCCCACCACGGCTGGACCGACCTGTTCACCGAGATCGTCGGCGACACCCGTGCCGCGGACCGGCCGACCAAGGGCGCCGTCGTCGCCGAGGCGCTGCGCCGGCTCGGGTCGCCGTCGGGTGCGGACGAGCCGCTGATGGTCGGCGACCGGCTGCACGACGTCGAGGGCGCCGCCGAGCACGGCCTCCGTTGTGTCGGAGCGGGCTGGGGCTACGCCGAGCCCGGTGAACTGGAGGCCGCCGGCGCGGAGACCGTGTACGCCTCGGCGGACGCGCTGCGGGTCGCCCTGCTCGGCTGAGCCCGGCCCCGGCCGTCCCCACACTGCACCGTCCGGGTGAACCGGTCCCGGGCCGGAGCGCATCCGCGGCGGCTCGGGACCGTCACGGCCTCAGCTGAGACGCGCCCCGCGGACCCCTCCGTCCGGCCCGTGCCGGAAATGCGGACGGGCCGCTATACACCGGACATGACGGTCGCCGCGCTCTACCGCTATCCGGTCAAGTCGATGCTCGGGGAGTCCCTGACCCGGGCCACCATCACCGAACGGGGGCTGCTGGGCGACCGAGCCTACGCGGTGCTCGACAACGGGACCGGGATCATCGCCAGCGCCAAGGTGCCCAAGCGCTGGCTCGGCCTGCTCAGCTTCGCGGCCCGGTTCGTCGCCGAGCCGGTGGCCGGGGAGCCGCTGCCTCCGGTCGAGATCACCTTTCCGGACGGCTCGGTCCTGCGCAGCGACGACGAGGGACTGGACGCCGCGCTGTCCGCCGCGCTCGGCCGGGACGTGTCGCTGATCTCGGTGCCGCCGGAGGGCAGCTACTTCGAGGAACTGTGGCCCGACATCGAGGGCCTCACCCCGCAGCAGCTCGCGCCGCGCACGCTCATCGAGGACACGACGACCCGGCACGAGGACTCCGGCGAGATCATCAGCCGGTTCGACATCTCCGCGTTCGGGGCGCCGGGCACGTTCTTCGACCTGTCGTCGCTGCACGTGCTCACCGAGTCGACCCTGGACCGGCTCCGGGAGCTGAACCCCGACGCGACCTTCGACCCGCTCCGCTACCGCCCCAACATCGTGCTGCGCGACGAGGGGACGGGCTTCGTCGAGAACGACTGGCCCGGCAGCACCAGCGCCCTGGGCGACGACGCCCGGATCACGTTCTCCTTCGCCACCATGCGCTGCGTCATGACCACGCTCCCCCAGGGCGACCTGCCCGACGACCCGGACACCCTGCGGACGATCGCGAAAAACAACCGCATCGAGATCCCGCAGGTCGGCGGGGTCTGGGCGTGCGCCGGGGTCTACGCCGAGGTAGCCGCAGGCGGGGAGATCGCCGTCGGGGACCCGCACACCGCCCCCGCCCCCGCCTGACCCACGCCGCGCCCGCCCGGCCGACGGTGCGCCGCGACGGCGGCGGTCGCCGAGATGCAGCTCAGCGGGGTACGGGGCACCCTCGGGCCCCGCTGAGCTGCATCTCGACACCGCGGGACGGCGCCCCCTGCCCCGGGGACGTCACCGGGATGCGGTCCGGGGTGGCCGGTCGGCCTCTCGGATACCCCTGAGCTGCACCTCGGCGCACGGACGACGGGTCCCGCCCTGTCGGGCGGTGTTCGCACAGCGAACATTTGTGCGTCTGTCGTACGCCGCGTACCGTCGGCGACGGAGGTGCGTGATGGACAAGGTGGTGGCATCCGCCGCGGACGCGGTCGCCGACATCGGCGACGGGGCGTCGCTCGCGGTCGGCGGGTTCGGCATGTCCGGGGTTCCGACGGTGCTGATCGCGGCACTGCTGGAGCAGGGCGCGACGGACCTGGAGACGATCTCGAACAACCTGGGCGTCGACGGCTTCGGCCTCGGCACCCTGCTCGCCGCCGGGCGCATCCGGCGCACGATCGGCTCCTACGTCGGCAACAACAAGGAGTTCGCCCGCCAGTACCTGGCCGGTGAGCTGGAGCTGGAGCTGACCCCGCAGGGCACGCTCGCCGAGCGGCTGCGGGCCGGCGGCGCGGGCATCCCGGCGTTCTACACCCCGGCCGGGGTCGGGACGCTGGTCGCCGAGGGCGGGCTGCCCTGGCGCTACGCGTCCGACGGCTCGGTCGCCGTCGAGTCCCCGGCGAAGGAGACCCGCGAGTTCGACGGCGTGACCTACGTCCTCGAGCGCGCCCTCACCCCGGACTTCGCGCTCGTCCACGCCTGGAAGGGCGACCGGCACGGCAACCTGGTGTTCCGGCGCGCGGCGCGCAACTTCAACCCGGACTGCGCCGCGGCCGGGCGGACCACGATCGCCCAGGTCGAACACCTGGTCGACCCCGGGGAGATCGACCCCGACGCGGTGCACACCCCCGGTATCCACGTGCACCGCGTGCTGCACGTCCCCGGCGTCGAGAAGCCGGTCGAGTTCAGGACGGTGCGTTGACCATGGCCCTCAACCGTGACGAGATGGCCGCCCGGGTCGCGGCCGAGCTGCCCGACGGCGCGTACGTCAACCTCGGCATCGGCATGCCGACCCTGGTGCCCGGACACATCCCCGAGGGCCGGACGGTCGTCCTGCACTCGGAGAACGGGATCCTCGGCGTCGGCCCCTACCCCACCGACGACGAGGTCGACGCCGACCTCATCAACGCCGGCAAGGAGACCGTCACCGTCGCCGACGGCGCCGCCTTCTTCGGCTCCGCGGAGAGCTTCGGCCAGATCCGGGCCGGGAAGCTCGACGTCGCCGTCCTGGGCGGGATGGAGGTCGCCGCGAACGGCGACCTCGCGAACTGGGCGATCCCCGGCAAGATGATCAAGGGGATGGGCGGGGCGATGGACCTCGTCCACGGTGCGCGCTCGGTGATCGTGATGATGGACCACGTCTCCAAGGACGGGTCCCCCAAGATCGTCGAGCGGTGCTCGCTGCCGATCACCGGCCTGGGCTGCGTCACGAAGATCGTCACCGACCTGGCGGTGATCGACGTGACGCCGGACGGGCTCGAGCTGGTCGAGACCGCGCCCGGCGTCAGCGCCGACGAGGTGCGGGAGAAGACCGGCGCCCCGCTGCGCTGACACCGCCCCGCTGCGCCGACGGCTGCCCCCGC
>NZ_WWFY01000094.1:0-953 GCF_009864975.1 Pseudonocardia sp. SID8383 | reverse complement strand
GCTGGACCGGCCGCGAACGCGACGCGGTGCTCGCCGACACCGCGCCGCACCACGTCGTCGGCACCGACGGCCGGGCCGCGACCGCCGACGGCGGAGCGCGGACGCCCGGGCTGTTCCTGCTCCCGACGACCTCGGGCAGCACCGGTGTCCCCACCGTGCTAGCCCGTGACCGGCGCTCCTGGCGGATCGGGTTCGACATCCTCGGTGCGCTGCCCGGACCGGTCCTCGTGCCGGGGCCGCCGTCCTCGACGCTGTACCTGTTCGGGGCGCTGCACGCGCTGCACCACGGTCTGGGCCTGGTCACCCGCGGCCGGCTCGACCCGACCGACCTGCCCGACGGCGGCTCGGTCCACCTCGTCCCCGCCCAGCTCAGCGCCCTGCTCGACGAGCGGGAGCGCCGCCCGGGCGGCCCCGCGCCACGGGTCGTGGTGTGCGGTGGCGCGCACGTCGCGCCGGGGATGCGGGAGCGGGTCGCGCGGCTGCTGCCCGGCACCACGCTGCTCGAGTACTACGGCTCGGCCGAGCACTCGCTGATCGCCACCCGCCGCGACGACGGCCCGCTGCGCCCGGTCGAGGACGTGCACCTCACCGTGCGCGACGACGTGCTGTGGGTGGACAGCCCGCAGTCGGTGCACGGCCGGTTCATCCGTGGCGCACTCCTCCCGGCCGGCCCCGGTCCGACGACCGTCGGCGACCGCGCCGAGCTCACCGACGACGGCGGCCTGACCGTCCTCGGCCGCGCCGCCACCACCATCTCCTCCGGCGGCACGCTGGTCGCCGCCGAGGAGGTCGAGCAGGTGCTGCGCGGCGTCGCGGGCGTCGGGGACGTCGTCGTCGCCGGGACCCCGCACGCGTCGCTGGGGATGGTGGTCACGGCGGTCGTCGAGGCCCGCGACGGTGTCCCGGACCGGCGGGCGCTGCGCGCCGCGGCGCGGGCCGGGCTGTCCCCGGCG
>NZ_WWFY01000922.1:0-4486 GCF_009864975.1 Pseudonocardia sp. SID8383 | reverse complement strand
TCGCCGGTGCCGTCGCCGGTGCCGTCCCCCGGAGCGGGGGCCGGGGCCGGGGCGGGCTCGGCCGACGCCGACGGGGGCGCGGCCTGGTTGCCGCCGTCCTCACCGCCGCCGGTGAGGCCGATCAGGCCGACGACAGCGGCGACCACACCGACGCCGATCAGCGCGATACCGGCGATCTTCAGCGGTGACTGCCCGCCGGACGCGGGTGCGGTCATCGTGACCTCCTGGCTGTCAGGGCTCGAGGCCGAGGCGACGGGCGGCGCGGGTGCGCTGCCTGCTGGAACGCAGCCGGCGCAGACGCTTGACCAGCAGCGGGTCCACCGCCAGCGCCTCGGGCTTGTCGACCAGGGCGTTCAGCACCTGGTAGTAGCGGGTGGCCGACATGTCGAACAGCTCGCGGATCGCCTGTTCCTTGGCGCCCGCGTACTTCCACCACTGGGCCTCGAACGCGAGGATCTCGCGTTCGCGACGGTCGAGCTCGCGGGGGGACGCGGCAGCGGTGCGCCGGTGCGCTCCGCGGCGTTCCGGCAGGGACCCGGCGGACTCCATCACGCTCCTCGAGCGGACGACGATCTCGTGCTGCGGCGGCCCCGCCCGGGCGCCGCGACGACGAACGACACGTCTGTCATTCGCGGTGCGGATTCAACCACAGGGGACCGACGGTCCCGGGCTGCGACGCGCCTGGAGGGCGGGTCGGACGACACCGAAACCGCCCGGCCGGGTCACGTCCGGCGGCGACCGTAGGCTGCTCCGGTGACGGTTCTGCGCATCCGCATGGTCGGCGACCCCGTGCTCCACACCCCCACCCGCCCCGTCGGCACGGTCGACGACACGGTCCGGACGCTGGTCGAGGACATGTTCGAGACGATGGCCGCGGCGAACGGCGTCGGGCTGGCGGCCAACCAGGTGGGAGTGGACCTGCGGCTGTTCGTCTTCGACTGCCCCGACGAGGAGACGCGCACGATGCGGCGCGGTGTCGTGGTCGACCCGGTGCTGGAGACCGACGGGATCCCGGAGGTCATGCCCGACCCGGACGACGACCAGGAGGGCTGCCTGTCGGTACCCGGCGAGAACTTCGCGACCGGCCGGGCGGAGTGGGCCCGGGTCACCGGCACCGACCTCGACGGTGAGCCGGTCTCCTACGAGGGGCGCGGGTTCTTCGCCCGGTGCCTGCAGCACGAGACCGACCACCTCGACGGTCACCTGTACCTGGACCGGCTGATGGGCCGCCACCAGCGCGCGGCGAAGAAGATGCTCAAGCGCAACGGCTGGGGCTCGCCGTCGGACTCGTGGGACCCGTCGGCCGTCGAGGCCGACGACGTCCCGCGGGGCTGAGCCCCGGGGACTACCCCGAGGTCGGACCGGGGTCTCATACCCGGGTACTAGGGGTCGACCTGGGAGAACCGGCCCCGCGGCCGATGTGGGGACCCACCCCGGGCGGGCACCGTGGACGCCATGGTGCTCACGATCCTCGCCGTCGTCCCGGTCCTCGCCGTGCTGCTCGTCATGGCCGCGCAGCCACTGTTCGAGCTGTGGGACGCCCGCGCGTCCGAGCGCGACGCCGCCCGCCCCGGCGCGGGTGTCCCGGCGTCCCCGGACGACGCGGTCGCGCCGCTGCCGGTCGCGCCCGCCGCGTACCCGGAGGCGCTGGGCGACGTCGCCGCGGCGCTGCGGGTCCCGGCGCCGCGACGCCCGCTCGTCCCGGTCGCCCGGCCCGCTGCGCGGGCCTGACTCCCGCTACTCGACCAGCCGGTTCTCCCAGGCCCACGCCGCGATCTCCACCCGGTTGCGGGCGTCCAGCTTGGACCCGATGTTGGCGATGTGGGTCTTCACCGTGGACAGCGAGACGAACAGGTCCCCGGCGATCTCGGAGTTCGTCCGGCCCCGGGCGACCGCCTTCACCACCTCCAGCTCGCGCGGTGAGAGCGTGGCGTGGACGTCGGCGCGGGCCGGTTCCGGCTCGGTGAGCCGCGACAGCAGCCGAACGGTGACCGACGGCGACACCAAGGCGTCGCCCGCCGCGGCGGCCCGGACGGCCTCGACGAGCAGCCGCGGGCCCGCCGTCTTCAGCAGGAACCCGCAGGCGCCCGAGCGCAGCGCGCCGTAGACGTACTCGTCGAGGTCGAAGGTCGTCACCACCACGATCCGCGGGGGGAACGGGTCCGCGGTCAGCGCGCGGGTCGCGGCGATGCCGTCCATCCCGGGCATCCGGACGTCCATGAGCACGACGTCCGGGCGCAGCTCGCGAGCCATGGCGACGGCGTCGGTGCCGGTGGCGGCCTCGCCGACGACCTCGATGCCGTCCTCGGCGGACAGGATCAGCCCGAAGCCGGTGCGCACCATCTCCTGGTCGTCGGCGAGCAGGACGCGGACCGCGGTCATCGACCCGCCCCGGCGGGCACCTCGGCGACGACGATCCACCGGCCGGGCCCGTCCGGCCCGGCGTGCAGCGAGCCGTCGAGGGCCTCCACCCGCTCCCGCATCCCGGCCAGCCCGAACCCGCCCGGGTCGCGCAGCGGGTTCTCGGTCCCGGTCCCGTCGTTGTGCACCACGGTCACCAGTCTCCCGGCCTGCAGGTGGACGCCGACCGACACCGTCGTCGCGCCGGGGGCGTGCCGATGCACGTTGGTCAGTGCCTCGCGCACCACCCGGAACGCGGTCGCCGCGACAGCCGGGCCGAGCCGCGCCGCCCGCACCTCGGGAGCGATCTCCAGCCGGGCCCGGCCGCCGTCGGGGTCGAAGCGGGCGACGACGTCGTCGATGTCGTCGAGGCCGTGCCCGGGGGCGCGCTCGGCGCCGTCCCCGGTGTCGTCCCCGGCGCCGGAGCGCAGCACACCGACCATGCGGCGCATCCCGTCGAGGGCCTCGGCGCCCGCCCGCTCGATCGCCTCCAGAGCCCGCCCCGCCTCCTCCGGGCGGCTGCCCGCCACGACCACCCCGGCCTGCGCCGCCACGACGATCGCGGTGACGTGGTGGGCGACCGTGTCGTGCAGCTCGCGGGCCAGCTCCAGGCGCTCATCGTTGCGGGCCCGGTCGAGCCGGGCGGAGCGGCGCTGCCACAGCTCGCGCGCCGCGGTCGCGACGACCATCGTCCCGGCCCAGCCGACCACGGTCAGGCTGGCGAACACCTCGCGGTCGATGTCCGGCACGCGCAGCAGCGGCATGCCCACGATGAGGCACAGCGACACCACCGCCGTCGCGAGCACGACCCGGACCGGTGCGGTCCGCACGACCGACACCGTGACCACGGCCAGCGCGAACAGTTCGGTCAGCGACACGAATGGGATCCCGCCGGTCACCACCCCCGCGACCGAGCCGCACGCGGACAGCCCGAAGGCGACCACCGCCACCGGGAGCGTCCCGGTCCCCGTCCGGTACCGCAGGAGCACGACGCCCGCCACGAGCAGGCCGTACACCGCACCGCTCGGCACCGCCGCCGGCCCGACGCCCAGGCCCAGCAGGGCGTCGCACCCCGCCCAGAACAGGTAGGCGAGCACCTCGAACCCGGCCAGGAGGGGGCGGCCGCGACGGGGTGCGGATCTCATGGGACACACGGTAGGACGGGCTGCGCCCGGTCGACCTCGGCCGGAAGTACGACGACCCGGACGGGGAACCCCCTACCACGGGCCGATGCCCCGGGCACCCTCCCGGCGGCACCGTGACCGTCATGATCGAGGGGTTGAGTCCGGCCGACGTGCCTGCACGGATCGCTGCCGCGACGGTGAACCTGGTCCGCACCTACGGGACGGGACGGGCCGCGGTCCGCGCGTTGGACGGGATCACGCTGTGGCTTCCCGCCGGCCGGTTCACCGCGGTGATGGGGCCGAGCGGCTCCGGCAAGTCCACGCTGCTGCACTGCCTGGCCGGGCTCGACCGGCCGACGTCGGGGCAGGTGGTGCTGGGCGGGACCGACCTGGGGAGCTTGAACGACACCGCGCTGACCCGGGTGCGCCGCGACCGGATGGGCTTCGTGTTCCAGGACGGCAACCTGCTCGGGCACCTCACGGCCGGGGAGAACATCGACCTCGCCGCCTCGCTGGCCGGACGCAGGCCCAACCACGCGTGGCGGGCCGAGCTCGTCGAGCGGCTCGGCATCGCCGACCGGCTCACCCACCTGCCCTCGGAGCTGTCCGGCGGGCAGCGCCAGCGCGTCGCGGTCGCCCGGGCGCTGCTGGGCCGCCCGGAGATCGTCGTCGCCGACGAGCCGACCGGCGCGCTCGACACCCGCTCCGGACGCGAGCTGCTGGGTCTGCTGCGCGCCTGCGTCGACGACTACGGCCAGACCGTCGTCATGGTCACCCACGACCCACTGGCCGCCGCCGCGTCGGACCAGGTCCTGCTGCTGCGCGACGGCCGCGCCGCCGGCCGGCTGGACCGGCCCACCCCGGACCGGGTGCTGTCCGCGATGGGCGCCCTGACCGGCGCCGACGACCCGGCGACCGCCGACGTCACGATCACCGGCCCGGTGGCGCGGTGAACCCGGCGA
>NZ_WWFY01000921.1:0-6049 GCF_009864975.1 Pseudonocardia sp. SID8383 | reverse complement strand
GGGTCGGTGACCACGACGTCGGGGTCGGGGCCGAGCCGGCTGATCTCGCGCTCGGCGCGGCCGCGGACGAACTGGACCTGCGGCAGGTCGGCGAGCGCGGAGGCGCCGTCGGCGACCGCGGACGCGGCGGACTCGACGACCAGCACGGTCCCCGACTCCCCCACCTGGTCGGCGAGGACCGAGCCGAGCAGCCCGACGCCGCCGTAGAGGTCCCAGGCGACGCCACCGGTGGGGGCGTCGGCCCAGTCGCGCACGACGGACGCGAGGGTGTCCGGCAGCGCCGGGTGGACCTGCCAGAACGTGCCGGCCGACAGCTCCCAGGTGCGGTCCGCGGCGTGCACGGTCGCGCCGGAGCCGACCCGGGCGGCGCCGTCGCCGACGACGGTGACGTCGAGCTCGGAGTCGGGCCGGAAGCGGCGCTCCAGCACCGGCGGCAGCGCGCCGGCCGGGACGAGCGGGCAGTCGCCGATCTCGCACACGTCGTGGCTGCGGTGGGCGCGCAGGCCGGGGACGCCGTCGTCGTCGACGGCCAGCCGCACCCGGGTGCGCCAGCCGAGCGGACCGCCGGGGAGCTCCTCGACCTCGACGGCGGCGAGGTCGGCGGTGGCGACGACCGCGGCGCCGGCGCCGAGGCGCTCCAGCTGCTCGCGCAGGACCGTCGTCTTCAGGGCGCGCTGGGTGGCGTGGTCGGTGTGCTGGAAGTCGCAGCCGCCGCAGCCCCCGGGACCGGCCCACGGGCAGGCGGGCTCGACCCGGTCCGGGGACGCCTCCAGCACGGCGACGGCGTCGGCGCGGCAGAACGCCCCGCCCGGGTCGTCGGTGACCACTGCACGGACCAGCTCACCGGGCAGTGCGTGCCGGACGAACACGACCCGGCCACCGTCCCCGTCGCGGGCCACGCAGTGGCCGCCGTGCGCGACGGGGCCGACCCGCAGCTCCAGCATGCGGTCGGTCCAGTCGGTCGCCGTGTCGGCGTTCACCGGTTCTCCTTCTTCGTCACCCGGGGTGCGGACGGGGTGCCGCCACCCGTCCCGACGCCCGCGCCGTCGCGGCGTTCGCCGGGCAGCTGCTCCATGCCCGGGTAGCCGCGCCGGGAAGCTCCCGGCGCCTGCAGCGGCGACAGCGCCCGTGTGCGCGACGACGACGGCAGCTGCCACGGCACGCTGGTCACCATCACCCCCGGCTGGAACAGCAGCCGCGTCTTGAGCCGCAGCGCGCTCTGGTTGTGCAGCACCTGCTCCCACCAGTGTCCGACGACGTACTCCGGGATGTAGACGGTGACGACGTTGCGCGGGGAGTCGGTGCGGATGCGCTTGACGTAGTCCAGCACGGGCCGGGTGATCTCCCGGTAGGGCGACTCGACGACCTTCAGCGGGACCGGCAGGTTCCGCTTGTGCCACTGCTCGACGAGCTTCTTGGTCTCGGAGTCGTCGACGTTGACGGTGACCGCCTCGAGGATGTCCGGGCGGGTCGCGCGGGCGTAGGCCAGCGCCCGCAGGGTCGGCTTGTGCAGCGTCGAGACCAGGACGACGGCGTGGTTGCGCGAGGGCAGGACGTCGTCGGACTCGTCGGCGACCAGCGCGGCGGCGACCCGGTCGTAGTGGAGCTGGATCATCCGCATCAGCACGAAGAACCCGCCCATCGCGACGATCGCGATCCAGGCGCCGAGGGCGAACTTCGTGACGAGCACCGTGACCAGTACGACGCCGGTCATGCAGGCACCGAACCCGTTGATCGACTGGGCGCGGCGCATCCGGCGGCGTTCGGACGCCGAGGGGTCCAGCGCGAGCTCCCGGTTCCAGTGCCGGACCATCCCGGCCTGGGACAGCGTGAACGACACGAACACGCCGACGGTGTAGAGCGGGATGAGCCGGGTGACCTCGGCCTGGAACCCGACGACCAGCAGGATCGCGAACAGCGCGAGCGCGACGATGCCGTTGGAGAACGCGAGCCGGTCGCCGCGGGTGTGCAGCTGACGGGGCAGGTAGCGGTCCTGGGACAGGATCGAGCCCAGCACCGGGAAGCCGTTGAACGCGGTGTTCGCGGCGAGGACCAGGATCAGTGCCGTCATGACGATGACGAAGAAGTAGCCCGGCGGGAAGTTGTCGAACACGGCGTCGGCGAGCTGGGCGATCATGGTGTGCTGCTCGTAGCCGGGCGGCGCGTCGGGGAACTGGCGCGCCGGGTCCTCGGCGATCTGGACGTGGGTGAGCTGGGCCAGGGCGATCAGCCCCATGAACAGCGACACCGACATCACGCCGAGCAGCAGCAGCGTGGTGGCCGCGTTCCTCGACTTCGGCTTGCGGAAGGCGGGCACGCCGTTGGAGATCGCCTCGACACCGGTCAGCGCGGCGGCGCCCTGGGTGAAGCTGCGCAGCACGAGCAGCACGAGCGCCAGGCCGGTGAACGCGTCGCCCTCGGCGACCAGGCGCAGGTCGGCACTCTCCGCCCGCACGGAGTCGCCGAGGATCAGCACCCGGGTCAGGCCCCAGATGATCATCGTCGCGACGCCGATGACGAAGGCGTAGACCGGGATCGCGAAGGCCGCGCCGGACTCGCGGATGCCGCGCAGGTTGATCGCGGTGAGCACGACGATCGCCGAGACCGCGAACAGCACCTTGTGCTCGGCGACGAACGGCACCAGCGCACCGATGTTGGCCGCGGCCGCGGAGATCGAGACGGCGACGGTGAGGGTGTAGTCGACGAGCAGGGCGCTGGCGACGGTCAGTCCGGCGTTCTTGCCGAGGTTCACCGTCGCGACCTCGTAGTCGCCCCCGCCGGAGGGATAGGCGCGGACGTTCTGCCGGTAGCTGGCCACGACCGTCAGCAGGACGACGACGACGGCGAGACCGATCCACGGCGACATCGCGTACGAGGCGACACCGGCGACCGACAGGGTCAGGAAGATCTCCTCGGGGGCGTAGGCGACCGACGACATGGCGTCGGAGGCGAACACGGGGAGGGCGATCCGCTTCGGGAGCAGGGTGCTGGTCAGGCGGTCGCTGCGCTGCGGTCGTCCGACCACGAGCCGCTTGAGAGCGACGGCGAGCTTGGACACGGGGCGCAGCCTATGCCCCCGCTCCGGTGCGCTTCGCGATAGCGTTCACTCCGCGTCGTCGGCGTCCGCGTCGCCGTCCGTGCAGAAGGAACGAATCGTACATCCCGGGCCCCCCACCCGGCGGAAGGACCCCTGACGCCATGCACGTCGTGATCATGGGATGTGGCCGCGTCGGCGCGTCCCTGGCCTCGGGCCTGGAGCGGCTCGGCCACGAGGTCGCGGTGATCGACCGCGACCCGCAGGCCTTCCGCAGGCTCGGCCCGGACTTCCGCGGGCGCCAGGTCGTCGGTTTCGGCTTCCACCGCAGCGTCCTCGACGAGGCCGGGCTGGAGTCCGCCGACGCGTTCGCCGCCGTCTCCTCCGGGGACAACTCCAACATCATCGCCGCCCGGGTGGCGCGCGAGAGCTACGGCGTCGGCAAGGTCGTCGCCCGGATCTACGACGCCAAGCGCGCCGCGGTGTACGAGCGTCTGGGCATCCCGACGGTCGCGACCGTCCCGTGGACGACCGACCGGCTGCTGCGCATGCTCCTGCCCGACGGCGTCGCCACCGCCTGGCGCGAGCCGACCGGCACCGTGGCCGTCCTGCCGCTGCCGCTGCACGAGGACTGGGTGGGGCGCCCGATCCGGGACCTGGAGCGGGCGACGAACTCGCGGGTCGCGTTCATCGTGCGGTTCGGCACCGGGGTGCTGCCGACCAAGGACACCACCGTGCAGCACGAGGACACCGTCTACGTGGCGGCGGTCTCGGGCACGGTCAGCGACGTGACGGCGGCCGCCGCGGCGCCGCCCGAGGAGGACTGATGCGGGTCGCGATCGCGGGGGCGGGCGCCGTCGGGCGGTCCATCGCGCTGGAGCTGGTCGAGTCCGACCACCGGGTCATGCTGATCGAGCGCGAGCTGACCCACATCGACCCGAACGCCGTCCCCGAGGCCGAGTGGGTGCACGCCGACGCCTGCGAGCTGTCCTCGCTGGAGGACGCCGGCATCGAGGGCTGCGACGTCGTGATCGCCGCGACCGGCGACGACAAGGTCAATCTGGTGGTCTCGCTGCTGGCGAAGACCGAGTTCGGGGTCCGCCGGGTGGTGGCACGGGTGAACGACCCGCGCAACGAGTGGCTGTTCGGGGAGAACTGGGGCGTCGACGTCGCGGTGTCGACGCCGCGGCTGCTGGCGGCGCTGGTCGAGGAGGCCGTCGCCGTGGGTGACCTGGTGCGGTTGCTGACGCTGCGCCAGGGGCAGGCGAACCTCGTCGAGGTGACGCTGCCCGAGGACACCCCGCTGGCCGGGCGGCCGGTGCGGGTGCTGGAGCTGCCGACGGACTCGGCGCTGGTGACGATCCTGCGCGGCGGCCGGGTGATCGTGCCCCAGCCCGACGACGCCCTGGAGGGCGGCGACGAGCTGCTGTTCGTGGCGACGACGGCGGTCGAGGAGGACATCCGCGCCGCCCTCATGTGACCCTGCCCGGCACCGGCGCGCGGGCGTCGCGCGCCGGTGCGGGTCAGGCGGACGCGGTGCGGGCGCGCTCGGCGCGCCGCACGATGAGGATCGTGGCCAGGATCGCGACCCCGGTGAGCGGGTAGCCCATCGCGAGCCGCGCGACGCCCAGCCAGGTCTCGGAGTCGGCCAGGTACAGCCCGCCCTGCACGACGACCTTCGCGAGGAAGGTCGTCGCCCACACCGCGGTGGCCCAGCCGTAGGCGCGGACCAGGTGGGGGTCCCGGCGCCACTCGGTGCCGTGTCCGTTGATGCTGTGCCAGATCACCCCGGCCAGCGGCCAGCGGACGATGATCGAGACCAGTGCGACGATCCCGAGGGCGCCGCTGTAGAGCAGACCGGGCAGGTAGAAGCCGCGGGCCTCGCCGGTCCGGCTCGCGACGAGCGCGCACACCCCGACGCCGAGCAGGCCGGAGATCGCCGGCATCACCGGGTCGCGCCGGACGAGGCGCCAGAGCAGCACCAGCGCCCCGGCGCCGATCGCGGCGTACAGCGCGGTCCGCAGGTCGCCGAGGATGTTGGCGACGACGAACACCACGACCGGGATCGTCGAGGCGACGATCCCGGTGACCCCGCCCATCTGCTCGAGCAGGGTGGGGGTCGGAGCCTCGCCGCCCGCGTCCGTCGCCGGTGGCGCCGCGGGGCCGGTCCGGTCCGGGCCGGGCCCGGCGGCGTGTTCCGGTGCCGTCACCGGCCTGCCGAGTGGCGCGGTCCGGTCCTGCGGGTCCACGTCGGGGACACGCGGGATCCGGGTGGTCGGGGCGTCGTGGTGGTGGTCGTTCAAGCCGGTCCGATCCGTCGGCTCAGGAGCAGACCGCGAGGGTCCCGCGGGTCACTGCGCCTGGCAGATCTCGTAGTACGGGTTGTAGAGCACCTTGCGACCGTCGCGGACCGAGATCCGGCCACGGACCCGCATGGTGCGCCCGGCCTCGATACCGGGGATGCTGCGCCGGCCCATCCAGACCAGGGTGACACCGTCGGTGCCGTCGAACAGCTCGGCCTTCAGCGTGGCGTCGGCGCTCTGCGGACAGAGGTCGACGCTGCGGATCCGGCCGAGCATCGTGACCTCCTCGCCGCAGGCGCAGTCGCGAGCCGGGCGTGCCCCGGTCTCCTCGACGTCCTCGGCGAGATCGCGCGCGTCGAGCTCGTCGACGTCGCTGGTGAGTTTGCGGAGCATCCGGCGGAACGCTCCGCCATCCGTGCTGCCCATGTCTCTCCTCGGCCCGCATCCGGTACCGGCCCGGGGTCACCGGACCCTCCGGTGACCCGCACTCGCGTGGCGACCCGACAGGGTGTCGTGGTGGCCCCGAGAGCCTAACGCGCGGACGCTCCGGTTTGTGCCCGTGGCGGCCCTGACCTCCCGGTCACCGCCCCGCCGACCGGTTCCCGGGCCGCGCCCGGTGGTCGGCGGGCAGGCGCGGGCCGGGCGTACCGGACACCCGCGCCCACCGCGCTGCCGCTCAGTCCCGGCGGTGCCGTCCGAGGTCGCGGGGACC
>NZ_WWFY01000920.1:0-6321 GCF_009864975.1 Pseudonocardia sp. SID8383 | reverse complement strand
GCTGGGGCACCCGACGACGCACGGCGCAGGCTGAACCGGTCCCACCCGGCCGACCGGGCCCCGGCGACGCGCGCCGGGGCCCGGCCCGGCTCAGCGGTAGCTGTGCTCCTCGGCGGGGTACTCGCCGTGCGCCACGTCGGCGGCGAACGCGGCCGCCGCGTCGTGCAGGGCCGAGCCGAGCTCCGCGTACTTCTTGACGAAGCGCGGCACCTTCCCGCGGTTCATCCCGGCCATGTCCGACCAGACGAGGACCTGGGCGTCGCAGTCGGGCCCGGCGCCGATGCCGACGGTCGGGATGCGCAGCTCCCCGGTCACCCGCTTGGCGACGTCGGCGGGCACCATCTCCAGCACGACGGCGAACGCGCCCGCCTCCTGCACGGCCAGCGCGTCCTCGACGAGCCGGTCGGCGGCGTCGCCGCGGCCCTGGATGCGGAACCCGCCCAGCGCGTGCTCGCTCTGCGGGGTGAACCCGAGGTGGCCCATCACCGGCACGCCGGACGCGGTGAGCGCCTCGACCTGCGGCGCGAAGCGCGCACCGCCCTCGAGCTTGACCGCGTGCGCCCCACCCTCCTTCATGAACCGGAACGCCGTCTCCTGCGCCTGCGCGGGGGAGATCTGGTAGCTGCCGAACGGCAGGTCGGCGACGACGAGCGCGCTGCGGGAGCCGCGCACCACGGCCCGGGTCAGCGGGACCAGGTCGTCGACCGTGACCGGGATGGTGTTGTCGTGGCCGAACACGTTGTTGCCCGCGGAGTCGCCGACGAGCAGCACCGGGATACCGGCGTCGTCGAAGATCTCGGCGGAGTAGACGTCGTAGGCGGTCAGCATGGGCCAGCGTCGGCCCTCCTGCTTCCACTGCAGCAGGTGGTGGACGCGGGTCCGCTTCGGCGGGGTCGCGGGCGCCCGGTACGGGGCCGCCACCTCTCCGCTCTCCTGTGTGCTCACCGGTGAGCTCCTTCCGTCCTCGAGGCCCACGCTGGTCGGGGGTCCCCGGGTTCGCCGTCGATGGCGGACGCCAGGGTGGCAGCGCACGGGCCCGGACCGCCCCGTGGTGTGGGCACCCTCACCCGGGCCGTGACCCGCGACCGGTCACCGTCGGGGGTCGGTGGCATGCTCACGGTCATGCTCCCTCGGCTGTTGCGACGACGTGCCCACCGACGAGAGACACCGGCCCCGGCCCGCCGGCGGACGCGTCCGGCCGCGCTCGCCGTGCTCGGCGCGGCGACCCTCGTCCTGGTCGGCGCGTGTGCCGACGCGGGCACCGGTGACCAGCCGCAGGCCGCGCAGAACCCGCCGGAGCTGGCGCAGTTCTACGACCAGCAGCTGCAGTGGGGCCCCTGCAACGACTACGCCCCCACCGCGGACGACGCGCAGACCTACGCCGACCCGCAGTTCGACTGCACCCGGGTGACCGTCCCGCAGGACTACGCCCGGCCCGGCGACGGGAAGACGATGCAGATCGCGCTGCTGCGCAAGAAGGCGACCGGCGCCAAGATCGGCTCGCTGTTCGCCGACCCGGGCGGCCCCGGCGCCTCGGGCACCTCGTTCGTCGCGCGCCAGGCCGCCACCTGGGCCACCAACGGCCTGGGGGACCGGTTCGACCTGGTCGGGTTCGACCCGCGCGGCACCGGCGCCAGCCGGCCGCGGATCCAGTGCCTCACCGACGCCGAGAACGACGAGGAGCGCACCAAGGTCTTCGCCGACCCCTCGCCCGCCGGGGTCGCCGCCGCCGAGGCCGACAGCCGTCAGTTCGCCGAGCGCTGCACCCAGCGCACCGGGGCCGACGTGCTGGCGAACGTCGGCACCCGTGACGTCGCGAAGGACATGGACGTCATGCGGGCCGCCGTCGGCGACCAGAAGATGACCTACGCCGGCTTCTCCTACGGCACCGAGCTCGGCACCGCCTACGCCGAGGCGTTCCCGCAGAACGTCCGCGCGCTGCTGCTCGACGGCGCGATCGACCCGACGCAGTCGACCATCGACTCCACGGTCAAGCAGAACGCCGGGTTCCAGCTCGCGTTCGACAACTTCGCCGAGGACTGCACCAGCCGCCCCGGCTGTCCGCTGGGCACCGACCCGGCGACGGCGACCCAGGCGTTCCAGACGGTGATGCGGCCACTGATCGACACGCCCGCGAAGGTCAGCGACGGGCGCGTCCTGAGCTTCTCCGACGCCCAGACCGGCGTCAGCCAGGCGCTCTACGTCTCCCAGCTGTGGCCTGCGCTGCAGCAGGGGATCTCGCAGGTCGCGAACGGCAACGGCGACCTGCTGATGCGCCTGGCCGACCTCTACCACGAGCGCGACGACCAGGGCCGCTACTCGAACATGCTGCAGGCCTTCCAGTCGATCAGCTGTGTGAACCAGCCGGCGCTGAAGGAGCCGTCGGAGGCCCTGGAGCTGGCGACGCGGGCCGACGAGGCCGCCCCGTTCCGCTCCACCGGCCGCGGCCCGGTCGGTGCCCGCGACGCGTGCGCGTTCTGGCCGGTCCCGCCCACCAGCGAGCCGCACACGCCCCAGGTCGACGGGCTCCCGCCGGTCGTCGTGGTGTCGGTCACCGGTGACCCGGCCACGCCGTACCAGGCCGGGGTCGACCTGGCCCAGCAGCTGAACGGCAGCCTGATCACGGTCAACGGCAACCAGCACACCGCGTCGCTGCAGGGTGACGCGTGCACCGACACGCTCGCGATCGACTATCTGGTGAACCTCACGCTCCCGCCGCAGGGCGCGGAGTGCACGCTCGCGCCGAGCTGAGGGCCGTCGTCGGGGGTGTGCGGGCGACCACGACCGGGTCGCCCGCACACCCCGGTAACGTCCGCGTAACACGGGGTTCCTAGGCTCCGCCGCATGGACCGCCAGCAGGAGTTCGTGCTCCGCACGCTCGAGGAACGCGACATCCGTTTCGTCCGTCTCTGGTTCACGGACGTGCTCGGATACCTCAAGTCGGTGGCGGTGGCCCCGGCCGAGCTGGAGGGCGCCTTCGCCGAGGGCATCGGCTTCGACGGCTCGGCCATCGAGGGCTTCGCCCGCGTCTACGAGTCCGACATGGTCGCCAAGCCCGACCCGTCGACGTTCCAGGTGTTGCCCTGGGAGACCGCCTCGGGCGAGCACTACTCGGCGCGGATGTTCTGCGACATCGCCATGCCCGACGGGTCGCCGTCCTGGGCCGACCCGCGGCACGTGCTGACCCGCGCACTGAACAAGGCGGGCGAGGCCGGGTTCACCTGCTACGTGCACCCGGAGATCGAGTTCTACCTCCTGCGCGACCTGCCCGGCGACGGCACCCGGCCCGTCCCGGCGGACTCCGGCGGCTACTTCGACCAGGCGAGCCACGACGTCGCCCCGCACTTCCGGCGCAACACCATCGAGACGCTGGAGTCGATGGGGATCTCGGTGGAGTTCTCCCACCACGAGGGCGGCCCCGGCCAGCAGGAGATCGACCTGCGCTACGCCGACGCCCTGACCATGGCCGACAACCTCATGACGTTCCGCTACGTCGTGAAGGAGGTCGCGCTCACCCAGGGCGTGCGGGCCTCGTTCATGCCCAAGCCGTTCTCCGAGCACCCCGGCTCGGCCATGCACACGCACTTCTCGCTGTTCGAGGGCGACCACAACGCCTTCCACGACCCGGACGACCCCTACGAGCTGTCCGCGACCGGCAAGGCGTTCGTCGCCGGCGTGCTCAAGCACGCCCGGGAGATCACCGCGGTCACCAACCAGTGGGTCAACTCCTACAAGCGCCTCATCACCGGCGGCGAGGCCCCGACCGCGGTGTCCTGGGGCCACGCGAACCGCTCCGCGCTGGTCCGGGTCCCGATGTACTCGCCGGGCAAGTCGTCGTCGCGGCGGGTGGAGGTCCGCACGCTGGACTCCGCGTGCAACCCCTACCTCGCCTACGCGGTCATCCTGGGTGCCGGCCTCACCGGCATCCAGAAGGGCTACGAGCTGCCCCCGCCCACCGAGGACGACGTGTGGGCCCTGACCGACACCGAGCGCCGGGCGCTGGGCTACGAGCTGCTCCCGCAGAACCTCACCGAGGCCCTCGACGTCATGGAGAAGAGCGAGCTCGTCGCCGAGTACCTCGGCGAGCACGTGTTCGACTTCTTCCTGCGGAACAAGCGGGCCGAGTGGGACGCCTACCGCCGGAACGTGACGCCGCACGAGCTCGCGACGTATCTTCCCGTGCTGTGACCGACTTCTCGGACGAGATCATCCTAGGCCCGCTGCCGAAGGGCATCACGCGGGCCGGTGAGGGCCAGTACCAGCGGGTGTGGAACGTGCTGGGCCACACCTACTGGGCGAAGGCGGTCAGCGAGACCAGCTTCGCCTTCGAGACCCTCGACCCGCCCGGCACGGGTGTCCCGCCGCACGTGCACCTGACCCAGGACGAGCACATCCACGTCCTCGACGGCGTGTTCACGCTCTACCTGGACGGGCAGTGGGAGAAGGCCGGGCCGGGCGACACCGTCCTCATGCCCAAGGGCCTGCCGCACGCCTACTACAACAAGGAGCAGGGCAACGCCCGCGCGCTGTTCTGGGTCAGCCCGGCCGGGCGGCTGGCGTCGCTGTTCGACCGGCTGCACGATCTGACCGACCCGGCCGAGGTCGTGCGGCAGTCGGCGTTGCACGACGTCGACTTCCTGCCGCCGGGCAGCGTCCCCGGCGCCGACTAGCGGGTGTTGCCCGACGCGCGGTGGTAGCCGGCGAAGATCTCCTCGAGCTCCTCGCCGGTGATCACCGCGTCGAGGTCGTCGAAGCCGTCGGGGGCGCGGCGCTCGACCTCGTCGATGACCCGTTCCGGGCCGCCCACGCGGTTGCGGAGCACGACGTCGGCGGTCATCGGCAGCCGTTCGGCCTCGTAGGCGGCCAGCGCCGCCGCCGGGGCGCCGCCCGCGGCCAGGTGGCGGGCGAGCGACTCGGCGTCGAGGATCGCCTGCCCGGCGCCGTTGGAGCCCATCGGGACCATCGGGTGCGCGGCGTCGCCGAGCAGGGTGACCCGCCCGTGCGACCAGCGGGGCAGCGGGTCCCGGTCGCACATCGGGAACTCGAAGATCTCCGGTGTCGCGGCGACCAGCGCGAGGTGGTCGACGTCGTCGAGGTGGAAGCGGCGGGCGTGGGCGAGGGTCTCGTCGCGGTCGGCGGGCCGTGACCAGTCCTGGCGCTGCGGGGCGGGGTCGCCGTCGGCGCCGGTCGCGATGCACACCGCCCAGTTCGTGAGGACCGTCCCCGGCGCGCTGCCGGCGCCGACCGGATAGACCACCAGCTTGGCGGCGTTCCCGCCCGCGACGACCATCGAGCGGCCCCCGCGGAACGCCGGCCAGTCCGTCGCGCCGCGCCACATCGACACCCCGTTCCAGTGCGGCGGTCCCTCGCCCGGGAACAGGCCCGCCCGCACGGCGGAGTGGATCCCGTCCGCGCCGACCAGCACGTCGCCGGTCGCCTCCGGCAGGGCGTCGTCGTCGAAGCGGACCCGGACACCCCCGTCGGAGTGCTCGACGCCGGCGAACCGGTGCCGGGTGCGGATCGCGTCGGGGCCCAGCCGTGCGCGCACGGCCTCGGTGAGCATCCGGTGCACCCGTCCGCGGTGCCCGGCGACCTGCGGGAACGCGAAGCCGGCCGCCACCCCGCAGGGTCTGCGCAGGATCGGCTGCCCGAGCCGGTGGGCGTAGGTGAGGTCGGTGGTCGCGATGCCGACGTCGGCCAGCTCCGCGGACAGTCCGAGCCCGTCGAGCACCCGCACGGCGTGCGGCAGCAGGTTGAATCCGACACCGAGCTCGCCCGCGCCGGACCCCTGCTCCAGGACGGTGGACCCGATCCCGGCCCGCTCGAGGGCCAGTGCCGCGGTCAGTCCTCCGATACCCCCACCGACGATCACGACGTGCATGGCCCGAGCCTGACCGCTGGACGCCCCTGAGGGAAGGGCGGCCCGCGATGGGGCAGGATCACCGGTCATGGACCGTCGCACGGGGACCTCGCTCGCCCGGCTCGGCCTCACCGGTGAGGACGCGGCCACGACCCTGCGCGGTCTGGGCTGGTGGGCGACCGACGGGCCGGCGCCCGGCTGCGAGGAGATCATGTGGGCGCTGGCCCGCAGCCCCGACCAGTCCCTCGCCCTGCGGGCGGTCGAGCGGCTGGCGCAGACCGCTCCGTGGCCCGCGATCGACCGCGCGCTGCGGACCGACCGCGGGCTGCGGGGGCGGCTGTTGGCGACTCTGGGGTCGTCGACGGCGCTGGGCGACCACCTCGTCGGCCACCCGGACCGCTGGCCGCTGCTGGCCGACACCGCCGAGCGCGGGGACCCGCCACCGGACCTGGCCCGGCGCA
>NZ_WWFY01000919.1:0-8670 GCF_009864975.1 Pseudonocardia sp. SID8383 | reverse complement strand
GGGACGCCGGCTCCGCTCCGGCCGCGGCGCCGGCCTCCGCAACCGCCGCGCCGTCGGCCTGCTGCGCCGACGCCCCGCCCTTGACCAGCATCAGCACGGCGATGGCGAGGGTGAGGGCCGCGAAGGACAGCAGCAGGACGGGCTGGGGCACGGCACGGTTGAGCAGCGACCCCGCCCAGGCGGTGGGCACGCCGACGATCCCGAACCCGACACCGGTCCGCCAGTCGATCGTGCGCCCTCGAAGCCGGGCCAGGACGCCGACGGCGGCGATGATGCCGACGATGACGATGCTGCCGGTGGTGGCGGTGCGGGCGTCCTGGCCGAGCGCGTAGACCAGCGCGGGCACGGCGAGCACGCCGCCACCGCCGCCGAGGGTCCCGATGACGAGCCCGACGACCAGGCCCAGCGCTCCGGCCAGGACGCCGGTCACGCGACGGTCCCGGGTTCACCGTCGTCGTCGACGCACGGGAGGCCGGCCTCGGACCAGGCCGTCATGCCGCCGGCCAGGTTCCGGACGTCGACGCCGGCGTCGGCCAGCGCCGCGGCGGCCTTGCCGGACCGGTTCCCGGAGCGGCAGACGGCCACGACCATCCGGTCCCGGTCGAACGCCATCGGGTCCAGCTCGCCGAGTGGGGTGTGCACCGCGCCCTCGATGTGCCCGGCGCTCCACTCTGCCGGCTCACGGACGTCGAGGAGCAGGGCACCGCCGGCCGCGAGCTCACGGGCGTCCACCGAGTCGGTCTGCGGGATCTGGTCGGGCGTGGTCATCGTCGTGGGTCCTTCCGGTCGGGGGAGCCGAGCAGGTCGAGCTGGTAGCCGTCCTTGGTGGAGAAGTCAGCACGCAGGACGAACCGGTCGCCGCGGACGAGGGTCTGGCGCCACTCCACCGGGCGACCCTTGGCGCAGCCGAGTCGCCGGACCGAGAACGCGGCGGTGGACGGGCTGCCGCCCAGCAACCGGTGCTCGGCGGGGGTGGGCAGGATGGGCTGGATGGTCTCCTCACCGCCGGTGAGGACGACCCCGCACAGCTCGGCGTAACGCTCGTAGAGCGCGCCGGTGGTGAAATCCGCCGTCAGCAGCGGGGCGGCGAGGTCGTGCGGGAGCCACACGCGGTCCAGAGCGAGTGGGTCGCCGCCGGCGAAGCGCAGGCGCTCGAGGTGCACCAGGGGGGTGGACTCCTCGAGCCCGAGCCGGGCGGCGATCACGCCGTCGGCGCGGGTGTCCAGCGCTCGCACGACGCTCTGCTGCTCGAGTCCCATCGCGCGGACGGACTCGTGCAGGCTGTAGAGGGCGCCGAGCCGCTGGGCGATCTCCACCGGCTCGGCCTGACGCGACGGGCGTCCGCGCGTCCCGACGACACGGCCCTCGTCGCGCAGTACCTTGACCGCCTGCCGCACGGTGTGCCGGCTGACCCCGTACTCCTCCACGAGCGCCAGCTCGCCGGGGAAACCGTCGGTGAACGCGTCCACGTCGAGGCGGCGCCGCAGGTCGTCGAGCAGCTGCTCCCAGAGGAGGCGGCCGGGCTCGCGCCGGATGACGGCGGGGCCGGGGGCATCGGTCTCGGTGTCGGACACCCCTTGAATGTACGGTCATTTAACCCCGTCGGGCAAGTCCCCCGGCCGTGCCGCACACCACGTCGATGGCGCCATCGGGACCGTGCACGAGGAGCCGCCGGCCGGATGCCGACCGGCACGTGAGGCCGGTCGGAACAGGACCCGGCCGGGGCCGGTCCGGGGCCCTACCGGACGTCGACCCGGACGGGCGTCAGAACGGCACGCCGGCCCGGTGCGCGGCCCGCACCGCCACCGCCACCCGGCCCAGCAGGCCGGGGCGGGCACCACCCTCGGGGTGACCGTTGGGACCCCTGTCGCCCGGCGCGTCCACGGGCGGCGGCGCCTCCGCCGGAGACGGGCGAGCGGCAGCGGGCTCGCCGTCGAAGGCGGCCGCCACGGGGCGGGACATGTCAGGACGGACGGATGTGCGCACGGTCGCTCCGGGATTCCGGTGGGTCGGGACTGAAGGAGCGGCGCCGGTCCTACCGGGCCGCCCGGACTCCCCGACGACAGTGACGGTCGTCGACCGACAGCTGGTCGGTGGCGATCAGGCACACGACGAAGCCGCGATCGACCGACGGAGCTGTGGGGCACACAGGGACCACGACACCACGCGGGCACGCGCCACGCAACAGCCCGGCTCGCCGGGAGCGACCCACCACCCCTCGGCGTACGGTGGCATAAATGTACGATCATTTTAACCGGTGGACGAGAGCGCCTTCGTCGCCACCGTGACCGAGGGCCGGTCGGTGGCGCCGATGTACGTCGCGCACGCCGCGCAGCGCTACCGCGAGTCCCGGCCGGTGCTCGACGAGACCTCGCGGGTCCCGGCGCTGTCGCTGTCGCAGGCCGACGACCTGGTCCGCGGCGGCGCCGTGTTGCTCGACACCAGCGATCCGCAGGACTTCGCCGCCGCACACCTCCCGCGCTCGGTCAACGTGGGCCTCGGCGGCCGGTTCGCCGAGGTGGCCGGTCAGGTCGTGCCGGCAGGTCCACGCCGACGACCCGTGGGGGTTCGCCAACTCGCCGGAGTGGCCGACGACCCGCCCGCCACCGTGACACAACGTCCACGAGCTGCCGCGCATCCGGTCCGAACGGCCGGCGTTCGATCTGCACTACCCGCACCTCGCGCCCCGGGCACGGGCCGAGGCAACCCACACGGGCGGCGGGGCGGGGATACCGGAGGACTCCCCTCTGTTCCGGGCGAATGGGACACGTCACACTGTGCAGCAGGAATGTACGTTCATTTGGTGAAGTTGAGCGAACGTACCCCCAGGGGTATCAGCGGCCGACGGGGCCGCCGTCTCCGAGAGAGGACCGGAACCCGACATGATCACCGTTCTGACCGTCGAGACGCCCGGTCTGGGCGACCGCAGCTACCTGGCGCACGACGGCGAGGTCGCCCTCGTCGTCGATCCCCAGCGCGACCACGACCGGATCCGCGCCGCCGCCGACGAGGCGGGCGTCCGGATCACCCACGTGTTCGAGTCCCACATCCACAACGACTACGTCACCGGTGGTGTCCAGCTGGCCCGAGCGACCGGAGCGCAGTACCTCCTGAACGCGGACGACCCGGTCTCCTTCGAGCGCGTCGGCGTCCGCGACGGTCAGGTCGTCGAGGTAGGCACGATGCACGTCCGGGTCCTCCACACCCCGGGACACACCCACACCCACCTGTCGTTCGCCGTCTCCGACGGCTCCGTGCCCGGCGCCGAGCCGACGGTCGTGTTCACCGGCGGATCGCTCCTGTACGGCTCCACCGGCCGTCCCGACCTGCTGGGACCCGACCACACCGACACGCTCGCCCACGCCCAGTGGCACTCCGCGCGGCGGCTCGCCGCGGAGCTGCCCGACGCGACGGAGATCTTCCCGACCCACGGCTTCGGCAGCTTCTGCTCCGCCACCCAGGCCACCGGCACCGCGAGCACCATCGGCGCGGAGAAGGCGGCCAACCCCGCGCTGACCCGCGAGCAGGACGAGTGGGTCCGCGAGCTGCTGGCCGGGCTCGACGCGTTCCCCGCGTACTACGCCCACATGGGCCCCGCGAACTCCGCGGGCCCGGACGAGATCGACCTCTCCACCCCGGCCGAGGCCGACCCCGCCGAGCTGCGACGTCGCATCGACGCGGGCGAGTGGGTCGTCGACCTGCGCACCGGGACCGCGTTCGCGGCGGGACACGTCGCAGGGACGGTGAACATCGGTCTCGGCGGGCAGTTCGTGACCTACCTCGGCTGGCTCATGCCGTGGGGGACCCCGGTGACTCTGCTGGGCGAGAGCCCGGCCGACGTGGCCGACGCCCAGCGCGAGCTGGTCCGGATCGGGATCGACCGGCCCGCGGCCGTGGCCACCGGCAAGCCCGAGGACTGGACCGGACCGACCCCGCTGCGCAGCTTCCGTCAGGCCACCTTCGCCGACCTCGCGGCCGAGTACGACCGTGGTACGCGCCCGTCGGTGCTGGACGTCCGCCGGAACCCCGAGCGGGCGGACGGATTCGTCGAGGGCTCGGTCGGAATCCCGATCCACGAGGTCCTCGACCGGCTCGACGAGGTCCCGGCCGGGCCGGTCTGGGTGCACTGCGCCGGTGGGTACCGGGCCGCCGTCGTGGCCGGGCTGCTCGACGCCCGCGGGATCGAGGTCGTCGCGATCGACGATGCCTTCGGCAACGCCGAGCCCGCCGGCCTGCCGATCGTCGCCCCGGCGGGGACGAGGTGACGTCGTGACCACCGTCGCCCTGACCCTGACCCTGACGCTCTCGGTCGTGGTCGGCCTGTCGCTGGGTCTCCTCGGCGGCGGCGGCTCGATCCTCATGGTGCCGCTGCTGGTCTACCTGGCCGGGCTCGACGCCCGCGAGGCCATCGCGGCGTCACTGGTCGTCGTCGGGGTGACCGCCGCGGTCGGCGCGGCCGGGCACGCCCGTACAGGACGCGTGCGCTGGCGGACGGGCCTGATCTTCGGGGTCGCGGGCATGGCCGGCGCGTTCGCCGGCGGGCTCGTCGGCGCCCGGCTGCCCGCACAGGTCCTGCTGCTCGCGTTCGCCCTCATGATGACGACGACCGCCGTGGCGATGCTCCGGGGCCGCCGGGAGATCGATCCGGCGGAGCAACACCGCGAGCTCCCGGTCGCCCGGGTCCTGCTCGACGGTGCCGTCGTCGGACTCGTGACGGGTCTCGTGGGAGCCGGCGGCGGGTTCCTGGTCGTCCCGGCTCTCGCACTGCTGGGCGGACTCCCGATCGGGATCGCGGTCGGAACGTCGCTGCTGGTCATCGCGCTCAAGTCCCTCGCGGGCCTGGCCGGCTACCTGACCACCGTCTCGCTCGACTGGACCCTCGTCGGCGCGATCACCGTCGCGGCGGTGCTCGGCAGCCTCGTCGGCGCCCGGCTGGTCGACCGCATCCCGGCCGACGTCCTGCGGCGTGGGTTCGGCTGGTTCGTCCTCGCGATGGGAGCGTTCGTACTGGTCCAGCAGGCGCCCGACGCGATCCGGGTGCCGGGTCTGCTCGCCCTGGCCGCCGTCGCGGTGTCGATGGCGGGCTGCGCCGCGTGGGTCGCGAGCTGTCCGCTGCGGCGGGTCGGGCGTCCCGGCCCGGCCTGAGACCTGCCGCCGCCGGACGGCACCAATGACCGGTCATTCGTCGGGAGGATGCCCGGAACCGCTACCCTTCGCAGATGTCCGTGCCCACCGGTGGACACCGCGTCTTCGCCGCGCTGTACGACCGCGTCCTCGACCCCGTCGAACGCCGGGTTCTCGGCCCGCGCCGGGCGGCGCTGGTCGGCGGCCTGACCGGCCGCGTCCTCGACGTCGGCGCGGGTACCGGCGCCAACCTGCCGCACTACCGTGACGCCGACGAGGTCATCGCCCTCGAGCCCGATCCGGCCATGCGCCGCCGGCTGCGCGACCGGGCCGGGTCCTGCGCCGTCCCGCTCACGGTGAGCGGGGCGGGCGCCGATGCGCTGCCGGCCGCCGACGGCTCGGTCGACGCGGTCGTCTTCACCCTCGTGCTCTGCACCGTCCCCGACCCGGCGCGGGCACTGGCCGAGGCGCACCGGGTACTGCGCCCGGGCGGGCGGCTGGTCGCGATCGAGCACGTCGTCGGGCACGGCCGGCCCGCGACCTGGCGACGGCGACTGGCCCCGCTCTGGGAACGCATGGCGGCGGGGTGCCGGCTCGACCGTGACACCGAGGCCGCGGTCACCGCCGCCGGGTTCGTGCCCGGCACCGTCGAGCGGTTCCCGGCCACGCCGTCGTGGGGACCGATCGGGGCGATGGTCCAGCTGACCGCGACCCGGGCCTGACGGCTCAGGACGGGCGGCGGACCTGGACCTGGTCACCGACCTCGAGCGCGTCGAAGAACGCGACCGCGTCCGGCTTCCCGAGGTGCACGCACCCGGCGGACGGCCGTTCGAGCGACCCCTCGTGGAAGGCGATGCCGCCCGGGGCGAAGAACACCGAGAACGGCATGTCCGCGTCGAACTCGCGGCTGTGGTGGTTCTGCGCCTTCCAGTCGACCGCGAACGTCCCCACGGGTGTGGGACTGCGCGGGTCGCCGTCGAGGAACGGGACCGTCCGGGTCACCTCGCCGTCGTCGAGCAGCCACGCCGTGTGCGAGGCCAGGTCGACGCAGGCATCGGCCGACGCGGTGCACGGGGTGCCGGGGACAGCGGCACCGGACGGTGTCGCCGTGCTCGCCGGGGGCGCCGGCGCCTCGGACGCGTCGCCGGCGGCGGACGCGAGACCGGCGCCTCCTACGAGGACGCCCCCGGTGACGACGACGGTCAGGGCACGACGCAGCAGGGTGTTCACGGGATCTCCTCCGGGGACCGGGGTGTCGCCACGGGCACCGGGCAGGCCAGCGCCCCGCGCAGCCGGGCCCGCAGCGCCGCGCCCATACCGGCCACCGCCAGCACCGCCAGGAACGGCTGGACCGGTTCGAACCACGTCATGGCCCCGGCGTAGCCGAGCACCAGCAGGACGAGCTTGTTGCAGACCGGGCAGCCGACGGCGAAGAAGCCGAGCAGCGCGCCCGCCGAGGCGCGGCGGCCGCCGGGCCCGTCGGGGCTCCGGACGTAGGTGGCCGCGACCAGCCCGGACAGGATCGCGACCAGCGCGAGGACCGGGTAGGCCCAGGCCGGGGCCGGGACCTCACGCCAGAACCACGGGTTCGGCAGCACGGCCGTCGGGACCGCCATGACCACGGCCGTCGCGACCGCGGACACCGTGGCGACGGTCCAGTGCCGGACGGTCCAGGCGCGCAGTGCGTCGAGCGCGTTCACCGGACCTCCTCGTGGTCCCGCTCGGCGGCGGTGCCGGCGCCGCGACGGGAGCGCAGCAGCCTGACCACCGCGACGACCAGCGCGAGCAGGACGATCGCGAGCAGGACGACGGCGTCCGGCACCCCGCCGACCAGGTCGCGGATCGCGAGCTGGGCGTCGGCCTGCTGGTCGACGGTGGTGGGCGCGATGATCCCGGCGGTCCCGTCGGTCAGCAGGAACAGCATCCCGATGCCGATGAAGAGCAGCCCCGAGACCAGGCTCGTCGTGTGGGTGCGCAACGGGCCGAGGGCGATCTCACGACCGCGCAGCCACGGCCTGCGCCCCAGCCCGAAGCGGTCCCAGAGCAGGGCCAGCACGAACAGCGGGGCGGCCATCCCCACCGCGTAGGCTGCGAGCAGCGCCGCGCCGTAGCCCGGCTCGGCCCCGATCGCGGCGACCGTCAGGACGCTGCCGAGCAGTGGCCCGGCGCAGAACCCGGCCAGTCCGTAGACCGTGCCCAGCGCGAAGGTCGACAACGGGCCCGAGATCCGGATCCGCCCTGCGGCCCGGGCCGCAGAGGAGCTGGCGAACCCGATGCCGAGGACGGCGAGAACCCCGAACACGATCAGGAGCAGCCCCCCGAGGATCGTGACGAGGCCGCGGTAGCGGGTCAGCAGGTCCCCGACCAGGGCCACCCCGGCGCCGAGCGGCACGAGCACCACGAGCAGGCCTGCCAGGAAGGTCAGCGTGCGGCCGATCAGGGTACCGACGCGGTCGAAGGCATAGGCGAAGAACGACGGCAGCAGCAGCGCCGCGCACGGGCTGACCAGGGAGAGCAGCCCGCCCAGGAAGGCCGCCGGCAGGCCGATACTGCTCACCGCGCGGCCGCCAGCGCCTGGTCGATCTGCGCCCGGAACTCGGCGACGGGCTGGGCCCCCATGACCGGGTGCCCGTTCACGACGAAGGCCGGGGTGCTGGGCACCCCGAGCGCCGACCCCTCGTCGAGGTCGCGCTGCACCGCCTGCGCCGCCTCGGGCCCGTGCATGTCGGTCCGGAACTTCGCGATGTCGGGGACACCGACCCTCTCGGCGTAGGCGACGAGCGTGTCCTCGGGCAGGTCCGGGTGGGCACGCTCCGGGCTGTCGGCGAAGACCGCCCTGTTGAACTCCCAGAACCGGCCCTGCATCGCCGCGGCCCGACCGGCCTGGGCGGCCAGCGTGGACTCCGGCCCGAAGATCGGGAAGTCGCGCCACTCGATGCGCAGACTGCCGTCCTGCACGTACTCGTCCACGAGCTGCTGCTCGGTGTCCCGGCTGAACTTCGCGCAGAACGGGCAGCGGTAGTCGGAGAAGGCGACCATCACCACCGGGGCGTCGGTGCGGCCGAGCGCGGCGGGATCCCCCTCCTCGCGACGGGCGATGTCGCCCAGCGGGCCGATGGCCGGCTGTCCGGTGTCGGCCGACTGCCCCGGCGTCGCGGGCGGGGCGGCGTCGTCGCCACCGGTGGCCCCGAGAACGAGGTAGCCGATCAGCCCCAGGGCCAGCACGACGAGGACGACGACGATCGTCACGTCCCGCTGCCGTCCCCGGCGCTCCAGATTGCCGGTCGTGCGTCCCATGCCGGCCCCTTTCTACTATCCGAGTAGTAGCTGTCTACGAACACGGTAGTAGATCGGTGCGAATGTCCGGTCAATGGGGGCGGCAGACCCTCAGGGTGCGAGGCAGGCCGCGAGCACCAGGGCGATCGCCCCGGCCGCGGGCAGCAGCGCGGGCACCAGGGCCACCGCACCGGTCAGCAGCCGGGCCGCGGCGCCGTCGCCGCGCAGGAGGGCCGACCGGGGCGAGTCGAGCCAGGAGCGACGCACCTC
>NZ_WWFY01000918.1:0-23363 GCF_009864975.1 Pseudonocardia sp. SID8383 | reverse complement strand
CTCGGCGACGGCGCGGTCCGCGCCTACCTCGGCGGCCCGGCGGCCGGGCGCACCGACCTGGATCCGGCGGCGGGCCCGACCCCGCCCGGGCCGGTGACGATCGTGCACGGCGACGCCGACGACCGCGTCCCGCTGGGCGTCTCCCGCTCCTACGCCGGCCGGCACCCGTCGGTGCGGCTGGTCGAGCTGCCCGGCTGCGACCACTTCGCGGTGGTCGACCCGCTGTCGGCGGCCTGGGAGACGGTGACCCGGGAGATCCTGGCGGCGGCGACGTGACCGCGCCCGGTGGCCTGCCCCGCCACCAGCTCACGATGACCGTGCTGATGACCCCGGACATGGCGAACTTCTCCGGCAACGTCCACGGCGGTGCGATCCTGAAGCTGCTCGACCAGGTCGCGTTCTCCTGTGCGAGCCGCTGGGCCGGGACCTACGTCGTGACGCTCTCGGTCGACCGGGTCCGCTTCCGCGAACCGATCTACATCGGCGAGCTCGTGACCTTCCTGGCGTCGGTGAACGACACCGGGCGCAGCTCGATGGAGATCGGCATCCGGGTCACCACGGAGAACATCACCGAGCGGACCCAGCGGCATGCCAACAGCTGCTACTTCACGATGGTCGCGATGGACGAGCACCGGCGTCCGGTCCCGGTCCCGGAGCTGGTCCCGTCGACCGACACCGAGCGCCGTCGCCGGGACGAGGCGCGCAGGCGTCGCGAGGCGCGCCGGGCCGGCGGCTGACCCCGGACACGACGGTGCCCCGGGACCACACGGTCCCGGGGCACGTCGAGGTACGGGGAGGTCAGTTGACCGAGTCGCCCGCGCCGGAGGTCTGGCCGCAGCTGTCGGACTGGTCGGTGGCCGAGTCGCCGGAGACCGCCTTGGCCTTGCCACCCAGGCCGAGGGCGCCGGTGACGCCGCTCAGGAGGTTCGCGTCCTCGACCGGGACCTGCACGCCCAGCACGTTGACCGGGATGTTGTTGTTGCAGACCTGGATCGGCACGTTGACGTTGTTGCCGCTCAGGCCACCCGCGAGCAGGCCCTTCGCGTCCTTGTCGATGTGGCCCGACTCGTGGTTGCCGTGGTGCTTGCCGTCCTTGGCGGAGTCGCCCGCGTAGTCGCCGGCGAAGGCCAGCGGGGAGACGGCGAGCAGGGACGCGGCGGACGCCGCGACGATGATTCCGGCCTTCTTCAGCACAGTTCTTCTCCTGATGAGGTGTCAGGGCCGTGGTGAAGGCCCCGTTCCATGACGGCACGCTGACAAAAAAGGGGGAGCCCGTGCCGACTGGCTGCGAATCTAGCTGCGCGGGAGAGCCCGAACAATTCCTCTACCACCATCGGGTGGCCGAATTACTTTCCGTTCGGATACTCCCACGATCGGGTCGAATGCGATCGGGGCGAACCACCCGGAGCCGCACCGGGACCGGCGACGACGACCACGGCGGGTGGTCATGCGACCCTGCCCCGGACACGGACGTGCCCCGGGACCGCGAGGGTCCCGGGGCACGTCAGCGACGAGGAGTCGGTCAGTTGACCGAGTCGCCCGCGCCGGCCTCCTGGCCGCAGGTGTCGGACTGGTCGGTGGCGGAGTCGCCCGACACGGCCTTGCCCTTGCCCGCGATGCCGGCGGCACCGGTCAGGCCGTTGCCCGCAGCGGCGTCCTCGACCGGAACCTGGACACCCAGGACGTTGACCGGCACGTTGTTGTTGCACGCCTGGACCGGGACCTGGGCGTTGTTGCCGTTGGCACCCGCGACGAGGCCCTTGGCGTCCTTGTCGATGACGCTGTCCGAGCCGGCGAACGCCAGCGGCGACAGGCCGATCAGGGCAACGGCGGACACGGCGGCGACGAAACCGGCCTTCTTCTTCTGCACAGTCTTCTCCTGGTGAGTCACGGATCCATTCGGATCCGGGCACGTGCCGGCCCGACGACAAAGGGGGGAGCCCGAACCGGCTGAGAAGAACCGTAATGGCGGGAAAGGTGCCCATCAAGCTCAGAACACCATCGTGGGGAACAATCACCGAGCGTCAGATATTCACACGATATGGTGTCGTCGCCGAGTCGGCGATTCTGCACGACGACGGGGCGGAACCGCGCCCGGCCCCGCCCCGTCTGCTCGGACGTGCGTCAGCCGACGCGACCCCACTGACCTGCGGGCTCGTCGGCCTCCATCTCGGCGACGGCCTGGACCATCGCCAGCAGCTCCGGGTCGAGTCCCGGTCCGAACTCCTCGGGCCGCTCGACGGCGATGTCCATCGGGACGCCGTCGGGCGCCTGCGCGGTCGACAGCGTCGTCCCGTCGTTCGACGGCGACGGACCGCGGTAGAGCTTCCCGGCCTCGGAGAGCTGGTCGAGGCTGAACGTGTACTGCTTGCTCTGCAGACCCTGCTCCAGCAGCGTCGCCACCTCGGGGAACTTCTCGGCGTTCGTCTTCGGGATCGGCAGCAACGTGTTCCAGTTGACCCCGAGCGCCTCGAGCGCCTTGGCGTAGGCGTTCTCGTGGGCCTGGTCGCGCACGATCAGGTACGCGATCGTCGAGCGCGCCGTCTTGTTCGCCGTCATCTCGTAGAGCCGGCACTTCTGCAGCCGGCCGGTCGACTCGAGCATGAGGTTGTAGAGCAGGTTGAGCGGCAGGTTGCCGCTGTCGTAGACGTACTTGCCCGTCCACGGGTCACCCTGCGCGTCGACCGGCAGTGCCCCCTGGGCCCCCACCAGGTAGTGGTGGATGTTGCCCTCGGTCAGGGCCGCGCTCAGCGGGGTCGCCCCGCCTGCACCGGGCGTGTCCATGTCGTCGGTCGCGCTGCCCTGGTAGCGGGGCGAGCCGTCGGTGAGCCGGGCGATCGTGGTGGCGATCAGCTCGACGTGCCCGATCTCCTCGGTGCCGACGCCGTAGAGCAGGTCACGGAAGGGTTTCCCGTCCGGACCGCGGAAGTTGAAGCTCTGGAACAGGTACTGCATCATCGTGCGCATCTCGCCGAACTGGCCGCCCAGCCCCTCCTGCAGCGCATTCGCCGCGGCGGGGTCGGGCTCGTCGGGGACGATCTCGTTCAACAGTCGCTGGACATGCAGGAACACGGGTGACACCTCGTGGCTGTGGGGTGCGACCCCCTCCGGGGGTCGTGGACACGGCCTGCGGGGTTGAAGCCGTCGGACCCGGCCTACCCGGACCCCGTGGGTCCACACCCGCGCGCTCCCCGGGACGCCGGGCGGGAGCGAGCCCCCGGAGCGCCGCCCGGCTGACACGTTCCTCCAGGTCGGCCGGGTGCGTATGTGCACCGCCGACGCACCCGGCACGACCAGGTGGTGGACGCGGGCCGAGTCCGACCGGATCGTGGTGCGCCGCGTCCGCGGTGTCCGGCCGCCCCGTGCCGGTCCGGATCCGGGCGACCGCACGGGCACGGCGCGGGGGCCGACCTCGTCGGCGTGGTGGTCCTACCAGCGGTCGATCGTGGCGGCGGTGGCGAGGCCGTGCCGGAGCACCGCGCGTTCGGCCAGGTCGACCAGCAGGTCCACGGCGCCGCCTCCGATCGGGGTGTCGGGAAGGACGTGCGGGACCGGCCCGCGGGGAGCGCGGACCGGTCCCGCACGCGTCGTTCAGCGGGCCGGGTCGATCGCGACCGGCTCGCGTCGTGCCTCGTGGTGGTTCGCGTTGCGCGGCGTGGCCAGCACCTGGCGGGTGCGGTCGTCGAGCGCGACGGAGTCGGACAGGGCCCCGCTCGCGGCGAGCGTGTGCTCGAGCGCGTCCAGCCAGTGCTGGTAGTAGCTCCAGGGCTCGCCGCCGTCGCCGTTCTCCCAGGCCTTGATCGCCTCGACCAGGGAGAGCTGGAACTCGCTCCACTCGTAGTGGCCCTCGTGGTACGCGGCGACCGCCATGGCGAAGGCCCGCAGCTCCCACGGCTCGGTGAACGGCTTGTCCGCCCCGGGCATGTCGCAGACGAGCTTCTCGATCCGGCGGCGGGCGTCGCCCAGCTCGGTGGCGTCCGTCCGGACCCCGGCGCTCATCCGCGTGCCGCCTGGGTGACGACCGGCTTCGCCGCGCCGACGCCGATCATCGAGTCCCGGGTGACCAGCGCGGCCAGCTCGTCCTCGGAGAGGTGCTCGCTGCCGGCCGGGCGCTGTGGCAGCACCCAGTACCGCAGCTCGGAGCTGGAGTCCCACACCCGGATCTCGACGCTGTCCGGCAGCGGCAGGTCGAAGTCCTCGGCCAGCACCTTCCGGGGCTCACGCACGATGCGGGCACGGAACGGCGGCGCCTTGTACCAGTTCGGGGGCAGCCCGAGCACCGGCCACGGGTAGCACGAGCACAGCGTGCAGACGATGACGTGGTGGACGTCGTCGGTGTTCTCGACGGCGACCATCTCCTCGCCCTGCAGGCCGCCGACCCCGAGCTCGCGGCAGGCGGCGGAGGCGTCCTCCAGCAGGCGCGCCTTGAACTCCGGGTCGGTCCACGCCTTGGCGACGACCTTCGCCCCCAGCTGCGGGCCGACCTCGTTCTCGTAGACCTCGGCGAGGCGGTCGACCGCCGCGGTGGTCATCACGCCCTTCTCGATCAGCAGCGACTCCAGGGCCTTGACCCGGGCGGTGATCTCCTCCTGCGTGCGGAGCGGGGTGTCGGTGGGCTTCGCGGTCATGGGTCAGGCTCCCTGGGTGGCAGGGACGGGCGAGAGGTACGGCTCCCACACGTCGAAGTAGTTGACGCCGTTCGGGTCCGCGTACTCGGCGCCCCACAGCTCGGTGGCGTCGAAGCGGACGGTGTAGAGGTGCTCGGGGCAGTCGCCGAGCCCGTTGCCGGCGGTGTCGGGGTAGAGGTAGGTGCCGTGGGCCGCGCTGATCACGCCGCGGCGGCCGCGGATGTAGCGGGCCCGGCGGGTGTGGCCGTAGGGGCTCTCGGAGGAGATGACGACCTCGTCGCCGACGGAGAACTGCGCGACCTTGTCCGACTCGCGGTGGGCCGGGAACCCGTTGGTGACCGCCCAGTCGACGAACTCGACGATCTCGGTGTCGGTCGCCCGCTCGGGCAGCGGGGCATCGGGGTTCTCCAGGTAGTGCCGGGTCCGCGCCTCCAGCTCGGCCGGGTCCAGCACGCCCGCGGCCTCGGCGTAGTGCTCGACCGTGTGGACCCAGTGCTCGTAGTAGTTCGAGATCAGGTACTCGGCAGGGTCCATCTTCTCGATGCCGTGCCGGAACTGGTCCACGTTGAACAGCCCGGCGCGGGCGCTCTGCGCGAACATGGAGAAGGCGCGCTTCTCCCAGTCGGCACGGAACACGGGCTCGGACATGTGGTCGTTCTCGACCTTGCCCAGCCCGTCGGTGCCGCCGAGATCGAAGACTCCGTTCACTGCCGTCCTCCCACGGTGGTGAGGGCAGGCGGAGCGGGGAAGCCGCCGACGGCCTGCTCGAAGGTGTGCGCGACCCGCAACACGGTCGCGTCGTCGAATCGCCGGCCCACGATCATCAGACCGGTCGGGAGCCCGTTCACGAGCCCGGCCGGGACCGACGCGGCCGGGTGCCCGGACACGTCGAACGGGGCACAGTTGCCGATCATCCCCAGCGCGGTCGGCAGGTAGCTGTCCAGATCGGCGTCGAGCCCGAGCAGCTCGGGCGCGGTGTAGGGCACGGTCGGCATGACCAGCACGTCGTAGCCGGTCAGGGCCGCGTCGTAGGCCGCCCGCACCTCGAACGCCAGGTTGCGGGCCATCCCGTAGTAGGCACCTCCCGCGTGGGCGAAGGTGTAACCACCCGAGAGGCCGACGAGCTTGACGGTCTTGGACAGCTCCGACCCGCGGGCGTGACGCCCGCGGTGGTAGTGCGCGATCAGCTCCGGGTCGTAGAGACCCGGGTAGTTCATGCCGTAGGCGTTGCCGTCGATCATCTGGTGCGCGGCGCCCTCGGTCCCGATGACGTTCCAGACCGCCATCGCGTCCAGGTGCCAGGGGATCGAGACCTCCTCGGCTACCAGACCCGCATCGGTCAGCGTCCCGATCGCCGCACGCACCGCATCGTCCACGGCCGGGTCGCTCTCCGGGCGGGCGAAACCCTCGGTCACGATCCCGACCCGCAACCCACCCGCCGAGGTCTCCAACGCCGCCAGGTAGTCGACCGGCTCGAGCTCGGTGGGCTGACGCACATCGAGCCCGTCGACCCCGGCGATCACACCCAGCATCAGTGCGGCGTCGGACACCGTGCGCGTGATGGGGCCCAGATGGTCGATCGTGGCCTCGATGGGGAACGCACCGGTGTAGGGCACCAGACCGTGGGTGGGCTTGTGCCCGACCGTGCCCGAGAACGCCGACGGCATACGGATCGAGCCGCCCTGGTCACCACCCACGGCCATGTCGACCGCCCCGGACCCGACCAGCGCCGCACTACCCGACGAGGACCCACCCGAGATACGGGTCGGGTCCCAGGGGTTGCCCACCGGCCACGGCCGGGAGGTGAAACTGCCCCCGGAGAAACACAGGTCCTCACACATCGCCTTACCGGTGATCGTCGCCCCGGCGGCCAGCAGCCGAGTCGCGACCGTCGCGTCACGGGAGGGCACGAACCCCTCCACCGTGGCCGACCCGTTGGTCATCGGGACCCCGGCCAGCGAGATGTTGTCCTTGAGCGCCACGGTCCGCCCGGCCAACGGGCCCTCCGCCGCACCGGTCACCGACGTGGTCACGTACCAGCCACCCAGCGGGTTGTCCGCCGGCTCGGACCACTCCCGCTGCGGGGCCTGCGGCGCCGACGCCCGGTAGAGCTCCTCGACCCGCTCCGAGGACGCCAGCGTCGCAGCCACCGCCGGACCGAACTCGGCCAACTCCGCCTCGGACAGACCGAACGCGTAGTGCTCGTTCAACGCCGCCAGACGAGCGGCATCAGGGGGTGGAATCGCCATCAGGTGGTGCTCCTCACATCGGGGGATGCGAGAAAGCTAGGGTTCACGCCTGCACATGTCAATCAATACAGACGCATTGACACGAGGTCTGACACACCCGTCCCGCCTCTGTTACACGCGCGTATTCACGACCGTCCCTCGCTGTCGTTCATCGAGCCGAAGGTCGCGCCGCGGGCGGCCGCGAGGTGCAGCGGCTGCTCGACGTGGTGGTGGCCGTCGAGCGCCAGGGTGCCCCGCGGGAGGTCGTAGCGGCCGGACCGGATCTCGTCGGCGACGGGCACCGGCTCGGTCGAGCGGACGGCGCGGGCCGCGGCGGCCCACACGTGGATCGCCTCGAACATCGACTCCGACAACGACGACAGCGGCGCCGCCCACTGGCCGAAGCGGGCCCGGTAGCGCTTCAGGAGCGACCCGTTGCGCTCGGTCTGCAGGTGCTGGAAGTAGCCGGAGACACCGTGGATCCCCTGGGAAGCGTGCAGTCCGATCCGCTCCAGGGTGGCCTCGTCCATCGCGGGGCCGAGGCTGACGGTCCGGTCGCGCAGACCCATTGCGTGGCACTGACGCTCGAACGCGGCGGCGTCGGCGCCCACGAACGTGTTGAGCACGATGTCGGCGCCCGAGGCGGCGATCCGCTCGACCAGCGGGGCGAAGTCCCGGGCCCCGAGCGTGGCGTAGCCCTCGCCGACCAGCACCGCGCCGTGCGCCGGGAGCACCTCGCGCGCGGCGGTGTTGACCGCACGGGGCCACACGTAGTCGTTGCCCGCCAGGAACCAGCGACGTCCACCGGCCGCCCGCATGACCGGTCCCGCCGCCGTCACGAGCTGGGTCGCGGGCCGCTCGCCCAGCCGGATCCGCAGCCGGGACTCGCCGCCGCCCTCGTTCATGTTGGTGTGCACGACGAGCACGTCGCGGCCGGTCAGGGCGGTCGACACGGCGTGGTAGGTGGCCGACGTCGTCGTCAGGAAGATCGTCCGGCAGCCGGCCCGGGCCAGCCGCAGCGCCTCCAGCGCCCCGGTGCCGGGGTCGGTGGCGTCGTCGGCCTCCAGCAGGTCCACCGGCCTGCCGCCGACCCCGCCCGCCGCGTTGATCTCCTCGACGGCGAGCGTGGCCACGTTCGCCACCGCCGAGGCGAACAGCCCGCCCGAGCCGGACCGGCTGGTGAGGACCCCGATGCGCGGCCCCGTGACGGCGTGGTCGCGGACCGGGTGACCGCGCCGGCGCATCAGCCACTCCAGACCGCGCTCGTCGATCCCGGCGTCGAGCCGGATCCGGGTGCCGCCGGGTGCGGGGGTGAACCGCAGCCGGATGCGGCCCCGCCAGGGCTGGTCGTGGGTGATCGTGATGGTGCGCGGTCCGCGGAGCTCGCTGATCCGGCCGAGCACGTCGACCGGCGGCCCGCCGGCGATGGGCGCCCGCAGGGTGACCGGCTCGCCCACCGCGACCCGGTCGCACGCCGCACCGAACAGCCAGCCTGCGCCGGAGTCGCGCCCGAAACGTCCGAAGACGACCGCCGGGTCGGCGGCGACGAACTCCTCCACCGCGAGCGCGATCGTCCCCATGGGGGTCAGTCTCCCGGCACGGAGGGTCCGGTCATCCGGTCGCGCCCTCCCGGTCCGTCGCGGGACGGCTCTCCACGGCGGAGCCCACCTCGCCGAGCGAGGACTGGAACAGGGTGCGCAGCAGCGCAATGACGTCGGCGGCCGCACCACCGGGCTCGATGGAGTAGTAGCGGTACCGGCCGGAACGGCGCTCGGTGATGAGCCCCGCGACGCGGAGCACCCGCAGATGGGTGGAGACGGCCGTGCGGCCGACCGAGGTGATGTGGTCGGCCAGGTCGCCCGCGCTGACCTCGTCGTGCTCGGAGAGCACGGCCAGGATGCGGCGGCGGACGGGATCGGCGAGCGCGTCGAAGGCGGGGCCGGCGTCCCGGACGGCCCCGGCCGACGCGTCAGGATCCGATGACATGATGCCGAGTCTAACGCGGACGGCCCGTCCGTCGGGTGTCACCGTCACGCGGGCGTCCCCAGCGCCCCGACGGCCTCCTCCGCGCACAGGCCGGGGCGGACCGACGGCAGCCCGGGCGCACCGGGCGGATCAGGCGGCGGGCGTCCGCGTCCGGCGCAGGACCAGCAGCCCGCCGACGGCCGGGACGACCGAGAGCGACCGGGTCGCCCCGGTCGTCGGCATCAGACACACCGACGGTTCTCCTCGTCGGCTCCGGCCCGCTCGACGTCGTGGTCGCCGGGGACCCGGTCAGCGGCTCCCCGCCACGCGGCCGAGCCGCAACGCCGAGGCGAGGAAGAAGACACCGCCGAGCAGGGCGTAGCCGGCGACACCCGACAGCGACGCCCCCGCACCCGACGCCATGACGACGAACGAGGTGCCCGCGACCACCGACAGGGACCCGCTGGCGATCATCGCGCCCTGACCGCCCAGCCGTCGGCGCCGCAGCGCGACGACGAGCTGCACGATCCCCGCGACGACCGCCCAGGCGCCCCACACCCGCAGCACCGCCGGCACGCCCGAGGCGAGGGCGACGGCGAGTCCGGCCGCGGCGAGCGCACTCAGGACGACATTGACGTACAGGCCCGGGGCCGCTCCGGTCGCCCGGGACGAGCGGGCGTCGACCACGGCGGCGGCCACGTCGAACAGCGGGTAGAGCACGAGCAGCGCCGCGGTCGACGGGCCGATGTCCGACGCGTTCAGGAACAGCAGGACCGCCCAGACCAACGCGAACCCGGAACGCACCAGGTAGAGCCGCCGCAGGGCGGGCGCGTCGCCCTGCGCGGAGGACGGACCGTTCGCCGTCCGGTCGGTGGTGTGGGTGCCTGCCATGACGCCTCCAAGTAGAAAGACCGTTCTTCCTTGCTATGTCGAGCATGGCAGTGGGCGTCACGATCTGCAAGACCGATCGTTCTTTCTGCTAACCTGCACAGGTGATCCGCACGACGTCCGACACCACCGCGGACAGCACCGGCACTGCCCCGGCGTCGACCGGGCCGGGACGCTCCGAGGCGCGTGAGCGGCTGCTCGCGACAGCCGGCGGGCTGTTCTACCGCGAGGGCATCCGGGCGGTCGGGGTCGAGCGGATCGTCGCCGAGACCCCGACGACGCGCGCCACGTTCTACCGGCACTTCCCGTCGAAGGAGGCGCTCGTCGTCGCCTACCTGCGCGGCGTCGACACCCACACCCGCGCCGCCCTGCAGGAGGCCGCCGGGTCCGCGGCCACCCCGGACGGCGCCGTCCGCGCGATCGGCACCGCCCTGGTCGACGACCTGTCCCGGCCGGAATTCCGGGGATGCGCGTTCCTGAAGGCCGCCGCCGAGTTCCCCGATCCCGAGGACCCCGTCCGCCGGGTCGTCGCCGAGCACCGCGCCTGGTACGTCGCCACCCTCACCGACCTGTTCGCGCAGGTCTTCGGCTCCTCGCCGCGACGCGGGCGGCCGGACCACGCGGCCCAGCACTTCCTGATGATGCGCGACGGGGCGATGTCCGGCGCCGACATCGACGGGACGACCCACGTCGGCGACGCGTTCCACCGCGGACTCGAAGGACTGCTCACGCTGCTGCACTGAGCACCTGTGCCGGCATCACATCCGCAGGGGTACCCCTGGGGGTACCTTGGTCCACACAGGGACCACGCCGCCCGCGGGCCGGCACGAGACGAGGGAGCCCCCATGCAGGTCAAAGCCACAGAACTCACCGACGTGGTCAGCCGCCTGCGTCGCGTGGAGGGTCAGATCGCCGGCGTCATCCGCATGATCGAGGACGGCCGCGACTGCAAGGACGTCGTGACCCAGCTGGCGGCGGCGTCCCGCGCCCTCGACAAGGCCGGCTTCAAGATCATCGCCACCGGGCTCCGGCAGTGCGTGACCGAGAGCGCCGAGGGCGAGCAGTCGGTCGACATGGCCGAGATGGAGCGCCTGTTCCTGTCGCTCGCCTGACCCCGGCCGAGCACGCATGCCCCCGTCCCCCGCCGTACCGACGATTCGCCTGTCCATCGAGCCGGACCGGCCCTTCGCACCTGGTCGCCGCGGATGCCCACATGCCGCGGCGCGGCACCGGGACGGGCGGGGGCTGCGAGCTCCCGGCCGGCGGCGGCGCCTGGCGACGCCGCCTCCCCCGCGCTCGTCGCCCGAGTGGCCCCGGCGCCGCTCAGCCGTCGACGAGCGCCTCGGCCTCGATCGCCGTCCGGACCGCGTGCACCGCCTGGCGGAGCGCTGCGGACCGGCGGGAACACGAACAGGGCCGGCAGGACCGACCACAGCTTCGCCAGCACGACCGGGATCAGGACGAGTCCGAGGGCCGGTGGCCGGGCCGTTGGCCACCCCCCTCCACCCCTGGCGTGCACTGCACGAAATGGGTCCGCTCCATCGACTTCCGGGAGGCGTGATGACGCGCTTCACGAGCGTCTACGGTGCCGGGCCGGGACACCTGCTCCTCCTCGTCGCAGGCTTCGCCGTGGCCGGCTACGCAGCGCTGCTGCTGCTCGACGACCCCTCTGCGCTCCGCATCCTCGTCTGGTTCGTCGGGGTGGCCCTCGTGCACGACGTCGTCCTGTTCCCGCTCTACTCCGCAGTGGACCGCGCACTGACCACCGTCTCCGGACGGCTGCACCGCCACGGACGGATCCCGCTCGTCAACCACGTCCGGTTGCCGCTCCTGGCGTCCGGGCTCACGCTGCTCGTCTTCCTGCCCGGCATCATCCGCCAGGGCGAGGGGACCCATCTGGCGGCGACGGGCTTCGACCAGCAGCCCTACGCCACGGCCTGGCTCCTGCTGGTCGCCGTGTTCGCCGGCACGTCCGCCCTGGTCTACGTCCTCCGCTCGGCACACGCGGCGCTGACTGGGGACCGGTGATGCGCCCCGCACCGCGGGCCACCCTCGTCGACGACCTGCCGAGCGGGGAGTCCCTCGAGGTCGACCACCCCCCGGGTCGCTGCAGCTGCTCGATCCGGCGCGCTGGCGGGCCGGCCCCGACCCCACGGACATCGACGTGGTGCGGCGGTGCACCGGACCGACCCGGACCTCGGGTGCGGACCGGGCCGGCTCGTACGGGCAGGCCCTGCGGGACCGGGCGGCGCGCCACTGCCTCACCGTCCGCGGCCGGTGGGCCGCGCGACCGGGCCGCGGCGACATCGTGGAGCTGGCCAGGGCCCTGCGCCCCGTCCCCGTGTGCTGATCCGTGCCGTCAGGCCGCTGCGCACGTCGGCCCGGTCACCCCCGTGGACTCGCCTCGTCAGTGCCGCTGTCAGGCGCTGCACCCCGCGATACCACCGTCCACCGGCAGGACGACGCCGGTGACGTACGACGCGGCGGGCGAGGCGAGGTAGCGGATGGCGCCGACGATGTCGTCCGCGGAGCCGAGCCGCCGGAGCGGAACGGCCTTCTCCAGCAGCGCCCGACCGGAATCCGACGCGAGCGCCGCGGCCGTCATGTCACTCGGGAACGCACCCGGTGCGACCGCGTTGACGAGTACCCGATCGGGCGCGAGGACGGCGGCGAGGTGGCGGGTCATCATGTGCACCGCGGCCTTGCTCGCCGAGTAGGAGTAGTTCTCGAACACCGGTACCCGCAGCCCGTCGACCGAGCCGATGTTCACCACCCGTGCCGGGTGCTCGGCGCTCGCCGCGCGGCGCAGCGCCGGCAGCAGCGCCGTGGTGAGCTCGAACAGGCCGACGACGTTGGTGCTCAGCACGCGGTCCCATCCCTTGCGGGGAAAGGTGTCGAGCGGGGCGCCCCAGGTCACGCCCGCGTTGTTGACCAGCACGTCGAGGGACCCGCCGAACTCCGTGTCCACACCGTCGCGCACGGCGGCGATCCCCTCGGGCGTGCTCACGTCCGCGGGCACCGCGGGGCAGCCGAGCCGTTCGCCCGCCGCCCGGCACGCGTCGGCCTTGCGGGAGGTCACCAGGACCCGGGCCCCGGCGTCGAGCAGACCCTCGGCGACCATCGCACCGATGCCCCGGGTCCCGCCGGTGACGACGACCGTCCGGCCGGTGACGTCGAACAGGTCCGTCATGCGTCCGCCGCCGGGTTCCAGTCCAGGTCGGTCGCCACCGGCTCGGAGCCGACGGCCAGGGCCGCGGCGACGAGGGCCGGGCCGAGCAGGTCGGACTCGGTCATCCCCTCGACCGGGCAGCAGCGCTGCACGTCGTTCAGGACGCGTGGCGGCGTGTCGGCGACGCCGATCCCCGCGTGCTCGGCCCACTTCTGCGTGGAGTTGCGGAAGTACCGGGTCACCGTCGGGGGCACGATCTGGTTCGCCGGGTCGCTCATCGCCTCCTCCAGCGTGACGAACTGGACTCCGGCGGCCGCGTACGCGGCCAGCACCTCGGCGTAGGCGTCGGCGGCGATCGGGGTGCCGTGGACGAGCGCGATGTGCGCGGGCTGCCGTCCGAAGACCTCCCGGGCGGCAGCGGCCTGGTTGAGGAGCGCGTCTACCGCCGTCTCGGCGAACCGGCGTCGCACCCAGGCCGCGGCCTCGGTGTCGCCGGTGCTCAGGGTGCGCAGGTAGGCCACGAGGAACTGCACGTCGTAGAACCAGTGGGTGATCGGTGCGGGCAGGAGGCCACGACGGGCGAGGTGGGTCTGCACCCGGTCGGTCTTGTCCCGCGTGTCGCCCCACATGTCGAAGGCGTAGCGGAAGTACCGGGTGGGAGCCTTCGCCAGCCACGGTTCGAGCAGCTCGAGGTTGCGGTCGAGATCGGCGACGTAGGACGGGACGTCGGTCCAGTTGAGACTGGCGTGCGAGTGGGTGTGCGCCGCGACGTGGTGGCCGCGTGCGGTCCAGCGGTCGAGCGCCGAGAGCCACTGCGGGTGGTCCTCGACCGGCGCGGTGGAGGTGAACGCGTACACCTCCGGGACCCGGTACCGCTCGAACGCGTCGCACAGCCGGCCGAGCACGACGTCGGGGTCGTAGCCGGCAGGGAAGCCGGCGCCTCTCCACATGAACGGGTCGTCGAGCGTGACGGCGAGCCGCAGCGGCTCCTGCGCGCGTCCGCTCTCGTCGCTGAGCGCGGTGGTGTCGGTCATGGGTCGAGCGTGGGGGGCGCCGCCGGACCCCCGCGACCCGTCCGGCGCACACCGCCCGGTGTGGTCCCGGCACACCCGGGCGGGCCGCGGACGGCCCTACGATGCGCCCATGCCGAGCTCCGGGACCGGAGCCGGGCCGACGACGCCGTCGCACCCACCCGCCGCGGAGTTCGTCACCTGGCTCGACCAGTGCACCGCCCGCATCGTCGAGGACATGTACGACGCCGTCGTCGCCGCCACCCCCGCGGTGGCGCTCGACGACACGGACCGTCGTCTGCTCCGCGAGGCCCTGGACTCCCACGTACCGCTGCTGCGGGATGCGGCACGGTCGGCGACGCCCGGGGTGCGGATACAGCTGGGCCGGCCTGCGGAACGCTGGGCCCGCCGCCGGGCCAGGGCCGGGACCGACCTGGCCGACCTGGTCCTCGCCTACGACGCCGCCGCGGACGTGATCGTCGCGACCTTCGCGGCGCACCTGCGCGAGACCGCCGTGCCCGACGCCCGCAGGGCCGACGCCCTCGAGACCGTGCTGGACCGGCTCTTCCGCTACCTGCGCACCGCCTGCGCCTCCGCGACCGCGGCCTACGTCCAGGAGCGCGAGCTCCTGCGTCAGCGCGACGCCTCCGACCTCCGGGCGGTGCTCGCCGACGTGCTCGCGGGAACCGCGGAGGCCGGAGCGGCCGAGGCGCGCCTGGGCTACCGCTTCGCGGACACCCACACCGCCTTCGTGATCTGGGGTCCGCACGCCACCTCCGCCGAGCTCGACAGTGCGGTCGCCCGGCTGCGCGCCCTCGCCCGTCCCCGTCAGCTCGTCGCGGTCCCGGACGGCCCCACGGCCGTCCACGGCTGGTTCTCCGGTGGCGAGGTCGAGGACTGGACGTCCGGCACGTCGGGACTACGGCTGGCCCTCGGCAGCCTGCACCGGGGGATCGCCGGGTTCCGTGCCTCGCACCGGGAGGCGGCGCAGGCACACCGGCTCGCCACGCACCGGGTCGACGGCCCGCTGGTCCGGTTCGACGACGTCGTGGTGCTGGCCCTGGCCGACGGTGACCCCGATCTCGCCGCGCCCTGGGCGGGAGCCCTGCTCGGCCCTCTCGCCGACCCCGCCCACACCGAGCTCCTGCAGACCCTGCGGATCTGGCTGGCCGAGCTGGGCAGCCCGACCCGCACGGCCCGCAGGCTCACCGTGCACCCCAACACCGTCGTGAAGCGGCTCGAACGGGTCGCGGCGCTGCTCCCGGTGCCGGTGGATCCGAGGTCCGCGGTGCTGCGGGTCGCGGTCGAGCTCGCGCCCCTCACCCGAGGCTGACCACCAGTTTCCCCACGTGGTCGCCGCCGAAGGAGTCGACGAACGTCCCGACGACGTTGTCGAAGCCCTCCACCACCGTCTCGAACGCACGCAGCCTGCCCGCCTCGACCTGCGCTCCGAGCTCGGCCTCGCACTGCGCCGCACGGTCGGCGTGATCGACCACGATGAACCCCTCGGCCCGGATGCGCTTGGTCACCAGCAGGCCGAAGTTCCGCGGCCCCGGGGGCCGGACGACGTCGTTGTACCCGGCGATCAGGCCGCACAGCGCCATCCGGCCCCCGTTGTTCATCCGGTCCAGGACGGCCTCCATCAGCGGTCCGCCGACGTTCTCGAACACCGCGTCCACCCCGTCCGGGGTCGCGTCGCGGAGCTGGTCCGCCCAGTCGTCGGCCCGGTGGTCGACGACCGCGTCGACACCGAGGGTGCCGGTGAGCAGCGCGCACTTGCGCGGGCCGCCCGCACTCGCGACGACGCGCGCCCCTGCGAGCCGGGCCAGCTGGACCGCGGTCGAACCGACCGCGCCGGCGGCGGCGGACACGAACACCGTCTCCCCCGCACGCGGCGCGCAGATGTCCCCCATGCCCACCCACGCCGTCAGGCCCGTCATACCGAGGACGCCCAGCCGTGCGGTCGAGGCGTCGGGGAGCCGGTCCCACCGCTGCGGGTCCTCGATCAGCACCTCCTCCTGCCAGCCGGTGAACCCGCGGAGCACGTCCCCCGGAGCGAGGCCCGGATGCCGGGACTCCTCGACCACGGCGATACCGAGCGAGCGGACGACCTCGCCCACCCCGACCGGCGGGAGGTAGCTCGGGCGGTCGTCGAGCCAGCCGCGGATGGCCGGGTCGATGCTGAGGTGGCGGGTCCGTGCCCGGACCCCACCCTCGGGACAGGGCCGTCGGTCGACGTCGACCTGCGCGAAGTCGGAGCTCCGGATCCGGCCGTGGGGCCGCTGGGCGAGAACGACGGAATGAGGCACCTCCCCAGGCTGGGGGCGACACCGGGAGCCGGCCATGGTGCCGGGCACCACCGTGCGGTGGTGCCCGGGCATCTGGGCGGACGATCCCGGCGTACCTAGCGTCCGGTGGATGCCGGACACCCTGCTCTCCGCCTTCGACGCCCACGTGACCGCCGATCCGGACGCCGTCGCACTCCGCTCGGGCGACGGCGCGGTGCACTGGACCCGGCGCGAGTACGCCGGGCGGGCGGTCCGGCTCGCGTCCGCGTTCAGTGCCCTCGGGGTCCGCCCGGGCGACACCGTCGCGCTCCTGATCGGGAACCGGCCGGAGTGGCAGCTCAGCGACCTCGCGGCGCTGATGGCCGGCGCGACACCGTTCTCCCTGTACGTCACCGCACCCCCTCCGGAGTCCGCCGAGCTCGTCGCCCGGGCGGGCGCCCGGCTGCTGGTCGCCGATCCCGACCTGCTGCGGGCGGGCCACGTCCCGGCCGGTGTCCCGGTCGTCACCGTCGACGAGCTGGACCGGCTGCCGGCCGATCCCGCGTTCGTCCCCCACGAGCCGGATCCGGACGACGTCGCGACCCTGATCTTCACCTCGGGGACGACCGGGAGGCCCAAGGGCGTGGAGCTCACCCACGCAGCGATCGTCTTCCAGCTCCGCGCCCTGGACTCCGTCGTCGGGCTGGAGGGCGGCGCGACGGTCTCCTACCTCCCCCACGCGCACATCGTCGACCGGGTGATCGGCCATTACGCCGCGCTGGTCGGCGGCACGAGCGTGACGACCGTGGCCGACCCGGCCACGCTGTTCGACGTCCTCCGGCAGGTCCGGCCGCGGCTGTTCACCTCGGTGCCCCGGATCTGGCAGCGCATCGAACGGCAGATGCGCGACCTGCTCCGCGACGGCGCCGGCCAGGAGCAGCTGGCCCCCCGGTTCGGGCTCGACGGCGCGCAGTGGCTGATCACGGGGTCGGCGCCGCTACCGACCTCGACCCACGAGTTCTTCGCCTCGGTCGGGCTCCCCCTGCACGACCTCTGGGGTCTGAGCGAGACCACCGCCGTCGCGACCTACACCGGGCCGGGCGACGCCTACCGGGACCGGGCCGGGACGGTCGGCCGCCCGCTCCCCGGCACCGCCGTCCGAATCGACGACGACGGCGAGATCCTCGTGCACGGACCCCACCTCGCCCGCGGCTACCGCGGCGATCCGCAGGCCACGGCGGACTCGTTCACCGACGGGTGGTTCCGGACCGGGGACCTGGGGGAGTGGCGGGGCGGGTTCCTCAGGGTCACGGGCCGCAAGAAGGACCTCATCGTCACCGCGGGCGGGGAGAACATCTCACCCAGCCGGATCGAGGACATCCTCGCGGAGTCGTCCCTGGTCGACCAGGTCCTCGTCGTCGGCGACGGACGGCCCTTCCTCGTCGCCCTCGTCGTGCCCGATTTCACCGAGCTCGCCCTCCACGGGCTGCACGGTGCTCCCGAGCAGGTCGTCGCCGACCCACGGACCCGCACGCTGCTCGAGGCGGAGCTCGACTCCGCGAACCGGAAGCTCGGCAAGGCCGAGCGGGTCCGGGCCCACGCCGTCCTGCCGCGCGCCTGGACCGGTGACTCCGGCGAGCTCACCCCGACGCTCAAACTGCGGCGTGCGGCAGTCGAGCGGAGCCACCGCGCCGTCGTCGACGAGCTCTACGCCGACGGTGGGGCGAATCGGGTCTGACCCGGCTCCGGTACGGCCGCCGGTCGACCGGTGCCGGCCGGCGGCCGGTCGAACCTCACACCGGGTCGACTCGACCCGGCCGCGACGACACGGATTCGACTGGACGGTGTCCGCACCACCCGCCCGCATCGGCGCGCGGATCTCACCGGACGGCACCTCGGTCGCCTACCTCGCCCCGTGGCGGGACCGGCTCAACGTGATCGTCCGCGATCTCGACGGGGGCTGGCCGTCGTGGAGCCTCGTGCCGTGCCGCAACGCCCTTCACGGGTATTCCGACAGCCTGTAGATGAGGCCGGTGCGCTGTGTGAACAGAGCCGCCTTGGGGAGTCGAACCCCAGACCTACGCGTTACGAGAACTCGTGTCACCGGACACACCGTCCTCGCCGAGTCCGTTCGTGCACGTCGCGCGGTTCATCGTGCGCACCGCACACCTCCGTGCGCCTGCGTTGGAGGCCATGAAGGAGGCCACACGGAATCGAGTTCTCGCCGGACCGGGACCCCGCGTCCCTGTGGTCGGCCGTGGTCGACCTGCCGGCCGGCGCCGGACCGCCACATGGCGGGCGACAGGTCGAGATTCTCGTCGCGCCGTCGGTTACCAACTGATGTGGTTCCGACCACACTCGAGACCGTCGTCGGAAGGCGTCCCGCAGGCCTATCGGGCATCGGCGACCAGATCTGAGCCAACGGAGGTTCCGTGTCGAAGAACATTGAAGGATCCCGCATCGACCAGGTGCTGCAGGGGGCAGTGGACGCCGGTGCCGTACCGCACGTGGCCGCGATCGCCGCGGACGTCGACGGCGTGTTCTACGAGGGGGCCGCCGGAGTTCGGCTCGACGACGCCGGTGCGAAGCCTGTGTCGACGTCGACCCATTTCCGCATCATGTCGATGACCAAGATGATCGCCACCGTGGCCGCGCTGCAGCAGGTGGAGCGCGGTGAACTCGATCTCTCGGCCCCGGTCGAGCGCTACGTTCCCGACTTCGCCGAGCTGCAGGTCCTCGACGGCTTCGACGGTGACACCCCGCGCCTACGCGCACCGAAGTCGAAGGCCACCGTCAAGCAGCTGATCACCCACACCTCGGGACTGACGTACTGGTTCTGGAACGAGGACCTGGTCAAGTACGAGCAGGTCACCGGCATCCCCAACGTGGTGCCAGGAGATATGGCCGCGTTCAAGGCGCCACTGGTCGCCGACCCCGGCACGAAGTTCGAGTACGGCATCAACACCGACTGGCTCGGCCGCGTCATCGAAGCCGTCGCCGGCTCGACCCTCGACGTGGTGATCAAGGAGAACATCACCGGTCCGCTCGGCATGGACGACACGATGTTCGCTCTCGACGAGGCACGTCAGGCGAACAAGACGCCCGTGCACGTCAAGGGCGAGGACGGCAAGTGGATCTCGGCGGGCAACGTCTTGCCCGACGACCCGCAGTGGTGGGCGGGTGGCCACGGTCTGCACTCGACCCCGCGTGACTACATCCGCTTCGAGAGGGCGTTGCTGCGCGGCGGTGAGCTGGACGGTGTACGGATCCTGAGCCGGGAGACCGTGGACGCGGCGTTCACCGACCAGCTCGACGGCGCTCCGATGCCGACGGAGATCAGGACGGCAGACGCTCCGATCACCGACACGCTGAAGCTCGGTGAAGGGTGGACGTGGGGCTACGGGCTGCTGATCAACACCCAGGACGTCCCCGGCGCCCGGCGGGCCGGGACGGGCGCGTGGGCCGGGCTGTTCAACACCCATTTCTTCATCGACCGCACAACCGGCATCTGTGCGTCGATCTACACGAACTCGCTGCCGTTCATCACCGAGCACGAGGCGTGGAAGCTCTACGGGGATTTCGAGGCCGCCCTCTACGCTTCGCTGTGATCGCCGACCCGCCGCGACGCTGCACTCGCCGGCAGCGTCGCGGCGGTCGTCGTCGCCTTGCCGCCGCACCCTGTCGGAGGAGCCTGTGTCGTCCAGAGCCCGGCCGGAGTTCGACCCGGAGCTGAAGGCCGGCCTCGCCGTGGTCGGTGGTGTGTTCCCGCCGACCATCACCCCGAACCTGATCGCGTTCATGCGGCGGTCTTATGCCTCCCCGCCGATCGACGACACCCTGCGGGGACGCGCGATCACACGCAGCGAGCACACGATCGCCGGTCATCGAGGCGAGCCGATCCAGGTGTCGGTGCTGCGCCCCACCCGAGCCGGCTCCCCCCGGCCCGGCATCGTCTTCGTCCACTCCGGTGGGCTGATGTTCGGCGACCGCTTCAGTGGAGCTGACCTGGTGCTCGACTGGGTCGACAACCTCGGCGCAGTCCTGGTCGCCGTCGAGTACCGGCTCGCGCCGGAGTTCCCGGACCCCTTCCCCAGAGAGGACTGCTACGCCGCGCTGGAGTGGGCGGCGGCGACGGCTGGGCAGTTGGGCATCCGCCACGACCGGCTCATGGTGGCCGGGGCCAGTTCTGGTGGTGGGCTCGCGGCCGGGATGGCGCTCGCGGCGCGGGATCGCGACGGCCCAGCCCTGTGCGGCCAGGTCCTCGACTACCCGATGCTCGACGACCGCGGCGTCACCGCCTCCACCGGCCAGTTCGACGGCGTCGGGGTCTGGGACCGCGTCAGCAACGAGACCGGCTGGTCCGCGCTGCTCGGCGAGGCGCGCGGTGGGCCGGACGTCTCCCCGTACGCGGCCCCGGCCCGGGCGACGGACCTGTCCCGGCTCCCGCCCGCCTTCATCGACGTCGGCGCCGCCGAGATCTTCCGCGACGAGGCGATCGCCTACGCCGACGGCCTCTGGACCGCCGGTGGCGACGCCGAGCTGCACGTCTGGTCCGGCGGGTTCCACGCGTTCGACATCTTCGCCCCGCACACCGTCGTCGCCCGAGGCATGGTCCGGACGCGGGACACCTGGGTCGAGAAGATCCTCGCGGACTGATCCGGTGACCCACGCCACTAGACTGCACCCACCAGTCGTCGGGAGGCGCCCGTGCAAGAACTCCTCGGTCGGATCTCGGCGCTCGACCCGCAGGCGAGCCTCGGTCTGCGGGTCATCGCCTGCTTCGACGAACTGATCATCGGCAACGTCAACACCCGAGCACTGCTGAGTGCGGCCGCCTCCCTCTCCGGGTGCAACGCCGGCTACCAGAGCGATCTCCCCCCGCGGTCGCTCCGGGTCAGCCCGCGCGGCGAGATCGTGGCCCCCGACGACGGGCAGCCGACGCCAGGGAGCTGCTCGGCCATCACGGCCGAGGGGTTGACCGTGTGGATCGAGCGCGACGGCGAGCCGCATGCGAACGACGCGATCGTCCTCGAACGCCTCGCGCTGGCCGTCCGCATCCGCCTCGGAGGAGGCCGACGAGAGATCGACGGCCGCCGCGATCTCGGCCTGCTGCTCGACCCGACCGTCCCGACCGAGACCCGCCGTCTTGCCGCGGCCCGACTCAATCTCGTGTCCACCGCGCGATACCGCGTCATCGCGGCGCCGTTGTTCGCGGTGTGGGACGAGCACCCGTCCGGCGCCGAGGACGTCGTCGCGACCCCCTACGGATCGATCCACGCCCTGGTCGTACCCCACGACCACGCGCCCGTCCCGGCACGGCCGATCGGAACCGGGCCGGCCACCGACGTCGACCACCTGCACAGGTCGTTCCGCACGGCGGTGGTCGCCCTGCGTCTGTGCGATCCCGAGGTCGCACCGTCGGTCCTCGCCGACGACTACGGCGGCCTGGTCGGCCTACTCGCCGACCTCCCCCTGGACAGCGACCTGCCCGACGTCGACTCCCTGGACGCGATCATGTCCCACCCGTGGGGTTCGGTCACCGTCGACGCACTCGTGCGAACCAGCTCCGTACGCCAGGCGGCGCGGAACGCCGGAGTCCACCACAGCACGTTGCAGACCCGGCTCGACACGATCATCGCCGAACTGGGTTACGACCCCCTCGACAACGGCATCGGACGAACCCGATTCGGACTCGCTTCACTGGTCTGGCGACTACGCCACTCCCGCGTTCTGGACCTCCCCGCCCCGACCACACCGTCGTCGCCCACCCCACTCCGATAACGAAGCGCCCGACGACGGTGTGGGTGGCTCCGCCGTCCCACCGATGTCGGTGATCACCGCCGACGATCGGAAGCAACGATCAATGTCGGACAGCCGCGCCCGCTGTGGACAGAGAACCATGAGCAAGGAGGTGCACCCGACCGACGCACACACGCGTGGAGGCCACGTCGCAGGCAGCTGACCGGCAAGAACCCGCCTGAGAGAGGCCACGAGCCACGAAAGCGGACAGGAAAGATCCATAAGCGCGATCTGACCTGCGAAAACGAGCCGCCTTGGGGAGTCGAACCCCAGACCTACGCATTACGAGTGCGTCGCTCTAACCGACTGAGCTAAGGCGGCGTGGTGCGAAGCAAGTGTAGCGACCGCGCTCCCGCCCCCTCACAAGCCCCCACCGGTCATCCGGAGAAGGGGAAACGCGGCCCCGGCTCCCACGGCCCGCCGTCGTAGCGCCAGAGCGCGAGGCCGGGGACGCCGGCGTCCCCCGGGGCGAACCCGGCGGCCAGGTCCTCGTGCAGCGCCCGGGCCGCGGCCGGGGTGACCTTGTTCTGGACGGTCACGTGCAGGTCGGCCTTCCCGGCGTCCTGCCGGGTGAGGCGCGGCCGCCACCGCTCGGCGACGCCGCGGCGCAGCGCGGTCAGCTCGGGGCAGTCGAGGGTGAACGCGACCCCGCGGCCGAGGAGCCGCAGGCCGGTGACGCGGGCGGTCATCGGGGCGCGGTCGGTCGCGGCGGTGAGGTCGGTGGCGAGTTCGGCGGCGGCGTCGCCGGGCAGGGCGTGGAACAGGGTCAGGTGCGCGGCGAGGTGGTTGCGCCCGGCCGGGAAGTGCCGTTCGCGCAGGTCGTCGAACCGGGCCTGCGTGGCGTCGTCGAGCAGGGCCGTGAGGATCAGCGGCCGGTCATCCACGGTGCAGGGCCGTCATCATGGCCTCGACGGCGATCCGCGGCTTCACGTTCTGCTCCAGCGCGTCGCGGCAGGCGAGCACCGCCTCCAGGCGACGCAGGCTCGACTCCGGGCCCCACTCGGCGGCGGCGACCCTGATCTCGCGGTCGCGGTCCGGGTTGGTCAGCGGCACCGTCGCGCCGGTCGCGGCGACGATCGCGTCCCGGTAGAAGCCGGCGAGGTCGACCAGGGCGCGGTCGAGCGCGTCCCGCTGGGTCCGGGTGGCCCGGCTCTTCTGGCGCTTCTCCAGGTCCCGCTCGGCCGCCTTCGCCGAGCGCGCCGCCGACGCGGCGCCCTTGCCCGTGCCGCCGGCGCCCATCGCGACGGCCAGCTCCTCGCGCTCGGACTCGTCGCGGGAGGACCGCAGCTCGTCGGCCTCGGCCTCGGCCGCGCGGATCAGCACGTCGGCGTGGAAGAACGCGTCGCCGAGGCGGCGGAGCTTCGTGGGCACGCCGAGGATCTCCTCGCGCCGGGCGCGGGCCTGCGGGT
>NZ_WWFY01000917.1:0-31303 GCF_009864975.1 Pseudonocardia sp. SID8383 | reverse complement strand
GAGGTGCTGGCCCGCCGTCGCGCCGCCGCCCGGGGCGGGGACGCGGGCGGCCAGGTCCCAGAGGAACCGGTCCAGGGTGTCGGAACGCATGGGGTCCTTCCGTGCGGCGGTGCGACGGGGGTGGCACGTCGGGGCCCGGGGCCCCCGGGGGGGCCGGCCCCGGGCCGTGCGGGTCAGCGCCGGATGCGGCTCATCTCCGGGTCGAACAGCGGCTCGGCCGCGACCGAGGCGCGGATCCGCCGGTCGAAGTACTGGATCTCGACCGCTCCCCCGACCGGCAGCCCTGCGGGCAGCCAGGCGTAGGCGACCGGGGTGCCCAGGGTGTAGGCGTACGCCGCGGAGGTGACGTAGCCGGCGGGCTCGCCGTCGACGAACACCGCCTCGTGGCCGAGGACGACGCTGCGGCCGTCGTCGATCGTGAGGCAGGTCAGCCTGCGGGTGACGGCGTCGGGGTCGATCTTCTCGACGGCTGCGCGGCCCACGAATTCGCCCTTGGTGTGCGGGCGGACCGCGAAGCCGAGACCGGCCTCGTACGGGTTGTGCTCGGTGGACATGTCCGCGCCCCAGGAGCGGTAGCCCTTCTCCAGCCGCAGGCTGTCGAACGCCGCGCGCCCGGCCGCGACGACGCCGAGCGGGCGCCCGGCCTCGTACAGCACGTCCCACAGCTTCCGGCCGTACTCGGCGCTGGTGTAGATCTCCCAGCCGAGCTCGCCGACGTAGGACAGCCGCATCGCCGTCACCGGGATGCCGGCGATGTGCGCGGACTTCGCGCGGAAGTACTTCAGCCCCTCGTGGGAGAAGTCGTCGCCCGACAGCGGCTGCACCAGGTCGCGGGCCAGCGGGCCCCAGACGCCGATGCAGCAGGTACCGCCGGTGATGTCGCGGACGACCACCGAGTGGTCGTCGGGCAGCGCACGCCGCAGGTGGTCGAGGTCGAGGTGGGAGTTCGCGCCGACCTGGAACAGCTGCTCGCCCAGCCGGGCGACGGTGAGGTCGCTGCGGACGCCGCCGGCCTCGTCCAGCATGAGGGTGTAGGTGACCGCGCCGACGGACTTGTCCATCGTGCCGGTGGTCAGGCCCTCCAGGAACGCGCACGCACCCGGCCCGGACACCTCCAGGCGCTTCAGCGGGGTCATGTCGTACATCGCGACCGCGGTGCGGGTCCGCCACGCCTCGACCGCGACGACCGGCGAGTGGAACATCGCCGACCACGCGTCGCGGGACGGGGCACGCCACTCGGCGGGCAGGTCGTTCGCCAGCACCGCGTTGGCCTCGTACCAGTGCGGGCGTTCCCAGGCGTGGGACTCCAGGAAGAACGCCCCGAGCTCGCGCTGGCGGTCCACGAACGGGCTGGTCCGCAGGTCGCGCGGGGACAGCTTCGGCTGCAGCGGGTGCAGCACGTCGTAGATCTCGATGAAGTTCTGCTGCGAGGTCTCGTCGACGTAGGCGTCGGTGGTCTCGACCTCGTCGAAGCGGTGCACGTCGCAGCCGTGCAGGTCGAGCTCGCTGCGGCCCTCGACGAGCAGCTGCGCGACCGAGCGGGCGACGCCGGAGGAGTGGGTGACCCACACGGCCTCGGCGATCCAGAAGCCGGCGACGTCGGCGGACTCGCCGATCAGCGGGCCGCCGTCGGGGGTGAAGGAGAAGACCCCGTTGAAGCCGTGCTCGATCTTGGAACGCTGCAGACCGGGCAGCAGCTGCGTGCTCTGCTCCCACTGCAGCGCGAAGTCGTCGGAGGTGAAGGGCAGCATCGAGGGCTGGGTGCGCTCGCCTACCTCGCCGTCGCCGACCTCGGGCAGGTCGGAGATCGACACCGGCATCGGGCGGTGGGCGTAGGAGCCGATGCCGATGCAGTCGTCGTGCTCGCGGTAGTAGAGGTCGGCGTCCTGGTGGCGCAGGATCGGCAGCCGCGCCTCGATCAGCTCGTCGTTGCGGCCGACGAGCTGCTCGACCTGGGTGGTGCGGGCGTACTGGTGGGCCAGGGGCAGCAGCGGCACCCGCATCCCGACGAGCTTTCCGAGCTCGCGGCCCCAGAACCCGGCGCAGGACACGACGATGTCGGCGGGGACGGTCTCGCCGTCGGCGGTCTCGACGCCGGTGACCCGGCCGCCGGACTGCGCGATGCCGGTGACGCGCACCGAGCCGCGGAACACCGCGCCGCGGGACTCGGCACGCCGGGCCAGCGCGACGACCGCGCGGGCCGCCTTGGCCAGGCCGTCGGTGGGGGTGTGCAGGCCGCCGAGGACCTGATCGGCGTCGAGCAGCGGGTGCAGCCGCGCGCACTCGGCGGCGTCCACGACCGACGCCGGGACCCCGCGGGAGACCGCCCAGCCCCGCTTGCGGTGCAGGTCGGCGAGCCGCTCCGGGGTGGTCGCGACCTCCAGGCCGCCGACCTGGTTGAAGCACCAGCCGCCGTCGACGTCCAGGCTCGTCAGCTTCTCGACGGTGTAGGTCGCGAACGCGGTCATGGTCTTCGACCCCGTGGTCTGGAAGACCAGGCCGGGGGCGTGCGAGGTGGAACCGCCGGTCAGCGGCAGCGGCCCCTGGTCCAGGACGGTGACGTCGGTCCAGCCGCGGGTGGTGAGCTCGTCGGCCAGGTTCGCCCCGACGATCCCGGCTCCGATGATGACGACACGGGGGGTCATGGTGGTCTCCTTCTGCGTGGTCGTCGGGCGGGTCAGCCGGCGAGGGCCGGCGACGCGGCGGGGTCGGCGGCGGGGTCGTCGCGGAACTCCTGGGCGGCGTCGAGCAGCCAGTCGGCGAGGTGGCCGGCGAACGAGCTGCGGACGTGCACGTCGAGGACCGCTCCCCCGTCGGCGTCGGCGGCGGCGTCACGGGCCAGGAGGAGCACCCCCGCCCCGCCGAGCAGCGTCTGGGCGCTGCGCCCGGCCGGGAAGGAGCGCGGGTGCAGATCCAGCGAGCAGCCGAAGGACAGCAGCTCGCGGGTCAGGCGCCCACCGATCCGCAGCACGACCCGCTGGGCGGAGGTGTCGACGGCGGCGCCGCCCGCCTCCCCGGCGACGAGCTCGCGCAGCGCCGCCTCGGACACCGCGGCGTTCCCGGAGCGGCTGGTGACCAGCCACTCGTCGGGGCCGAGCCAGACGACCTCGCCGTCACCGGCGGCGACCCAGGTGTTGGGCCGGGTCGGCAGGCCGGCCCCGAGCGCGGCGTCGACACCGGCACGGGCCGGGCCCGCCGGGTCGAGACGCAGGGTCACCGACTGCGCGGTCGGCAGGACCTCGGCTGAGAGGCCGCCGTCGGTGTCCCGGGCGAGCCCGGTCAGTGCCGTGGCGTGGGCGTCGAGCGGGTGCGTGGTGGCGAGCTCAGCCGTCACGGCGGGCTCCTTCCGGGTCGACGAGGACGGGTCCGGTGATCTCGACCGGGACCAGCGCCCCCTGGTGCGGGACGTGCACGACGTCGCCGATGCGGTCGCGGCCGCCCTTGAGCAGGGCCAGCGCGAACGGCCGCTCCAGCTCCGCGGACAGGTAGCTGGACGTGACGTGGCCGAGCATCGGGACCGGCGGAGGGGGCAGGGTGCCGTCGGGCGAGAACTCGACGATCTGCGCCCCCTCGGGCAGTCGGGTGCCGCGGTCGGTGGGGAGCAGCCCGACCAGGTGCTTGCGCAGCGGGTCGGAGTTCAGCGGGCGGGCGAAGGAGCGCTTGCCGACGAAGTCGACCTTCTTCTTCGACACCGCCCAGCTCATCCCCAGGTCGTGCGGGGAGACGGTGCCGTCGGTGTCCTGCCCGATGATCGGGTAGCCCTTCTCGGCGCGCAGCACGTGCATCGTCTCGGTGCCGTAGGGGGTGATGCCGTACGGCTCGCCGGCCGCGACCAGCCGCTCCCACACGGCCAGGCCGTACCGGGAGTCGACGTTGACCTCGAACGCCAGCTCGCCGGAGAAGGAGATCCGGGCCAGCCGGACCGGCACCCCGTCGAGCTCGGTGTCGCGCCAGGTCATGAACTCGAACGCCGCGGCGGAGGCGTCGACACCGGGGAACACTGCGGAGATCACGTCGCGCGAGCGGGGCCCGACGACCGGGAACACCGCCCAGTGCTCGGTGACCGACGTGAGGTTCACCTTCAGGTGCGGGACCTCGGTCTGGCGCCAGTCCTCCAGGTGGCCGAGCACCGAGGCGGCGCCGCCGGTGGTCGTGGTGAGCAGGAACCGGTCCTCGGCGATGCGGAGCACGGTGCCGTCGTCGGTGACCATGCCGTCGTTGCCGCACATGACGCCGTAGCGGACGCGGCCGACCTTCAGGCTGCTCATCAGGTTCGTGTAGACGAGGTCGAGGAACGTGTCCGCGTCCGGGCCCTGGACGTCGATCTTGCCGAGCGTGGAGCCGTCCATGATCGCGACGTCGCGGCGGGCCGCGGCGCACTCGCGCAGCACCGCGGCATCCATGTCCTCACCGGCCCGCGGGAAGTGGCGGGGCCGCTTCCACTGGCCGACGTCCTCGAACACCGCGCCGTGTGCGACGTGCCACGGGTGCACCGCGGTGGTGCGGACCGGGTCGAACAGGTCCCCACGCTCGCGGCCGGCGAGCGCGGCGAACGACACCGGGGTGTAGGGCGGGCGGAACGTGGTGGTCCCGAGGTCGCCCGCCGGGCGGCCCAGCAGCTCCGAGGTGATCCCGGAGGCGATGGTGCCGGAGGTCTTGCCCTGGTCGTGGGCGGTGCCGATGGTGGTGTAGCGCTTCACGTGCTCCACCGAGCGGAGCCCGGCGCCGACGGCCCGCTCGATGTCGGCGACGGTCGCGTCCCGCTGGACGTCGACGAACTGGCGCGCGGAGTCGCCCGCGGTGCGCCACAGCACCAGGCCGGGGGTGCGCGCGGGCTCCGGGGCGCAGCTCGGGGCGTCGCCGCCCGCGCCCTCGGCCAGGCAGCCCGCCAGGTCGAGGATACCGTTCGCGGCGCCGATCACCTCGGTGCCCGCGATGTCGGCGCCCGGCCGGAAGGCTCCCAGACCGGAGTCGAAGACCAGCTGTCCGCGCACATGGCTGAACAGGTGCGCGGTGGGCGTCCAGCCACCGGAGACCAGCAGCAGGTCGCACGCCAGCACCTCGGTGCCGTCGCCGGTCGCGACGTGCGCGGCGGACACCCGGCCCGCGGCGTCGCCGTCGGAGCCGACGACGGTGGCGCCGGCCGTCACGGTCACCCCGGCCTCGGTGCACTCCCGCGCGCGCTCGGTGGGCGGCGTGGCGCGGGCGTCGACGAGGGTGACGCGCGCCCCGGCCCCGGCCAGGTCGGCGGCGGCGAGGTAGGCGGCGTCGTCGGTGGTGAACACGACGACCTCGCGTCCGGCGAGCACGCCGTAGCGGTGCAGGTACTCCCGCGCCGCGGACGCGAGCATGACACCCGGCCGGTCGTTGTCGGCGAACACCACGGGGCGCTCGATCGCGCCGGCCGCGACGGCGACCCGCCCGGCCCGGATCCGGTGCACCCGCTGGCGGGACCGGTGGGTGGGGGCGGCCGCGCCGAGGTGGTCGGTGCGCCGCTCCAGGGCCAGGACGAACCCGTCGTCGTAGTGGCCGAAGGCGGTGGTGCGCTGCAGCTGGCGCACCTCGGGGTTCTCCGCGAGCTCGGCGACGACGTCGGCGACCCAGCGGTGCGCGGCGCGCCCGTCGATCCGGTCGGTCGGGACGAGCGCGCCACCGGCCTCCGGACGGTCGTCGACGAGCACCACGCGGTCGCCGCGGCGGGCCGCGGTGCGTGCGGCGAGCAGCCCGGCCGGGCCGGCGCCGATCACCAGGGTGTCGCAGTGGGCGTGGCGACGGTCGTACCGCGCGGTGTCGGGCACCGTCGCGAGCCGGCCCTGCCCGTTCAGGCCGCGGGCGACCAGGCCCTCGTGGAGCTCGACGGTGGCGGCCTGCAGCATCGGCTCGGGGAACGGCTCCTCGACCTGCACGAGGCCGACCGGGTCCTCGGTCCAGGCCCCGCCGATACCGCGCGGGCGGCCGAGCTTGACCGAGCCGCCCAGCACGGTGACCCCGTTCGCGAGCAGCGCGGAGGCCAGCGTGTCACCCGGGTGGCCGGTGTAGGTGGTGCCGTCGAAGACGAAGGTCAGGGTGCGGGTCCGGTCCACGCGACCGAAACCGTCGACGCGGGTCATGCTCGGGCCCCCGGGATCTGCGGCCGGGCCCCGCCCATCGGGTAGACGGCGAGGAACCGGTAGGTGTGGGTGTCGCGGACGGCGTTGAACCAGCGGCGGCAGCCTGCGGAGTGGTTCCAGCGCTCGGCGAACGGGCCTTTCGGGTTGTCCCGGAAGAACACGTAGTGCGCCCACTGCTCGTCGTCGAGCTCGGCCGGCGCGGCCGGGTACTCGACGTGGGCCTGGCCGCCGTAGTGGAACTCGACCTCCTCGCGGGGGCCGCACCAGGGGCAGTCGATGAGTTGCACGGTGGCGGCTCCTGGGGTCAGTGGGCGACGCCGGCGGCGCCGTGCTCGTCGACGAGCGCGCCGGTGACGAACCGGTCGAGGGCGAACGGGGCGATGTGCGGGTGCAGCTCGTCGGTGGCGATGGTGTGGGCCAGGCACCAGCCCAGCCCGGGCGTCACCTTGAAGCCGCCGGTCCCCCACCCGGAGTTGACCAGCACGTTGGAGTACGGCGTGCGGCCCACGATCGGCGATGCGTCCGGGGTGACGTCGACGATGCCCGCCCAGCTGCGTAACAGGTGCGCCCGCGCGAACACCGGGAACAGCTCGACGGCGGCGGCCATCTGCCGCTCGATGATGTGGAAGGCGCCGCGCTGCCCGTAGCCGTTGTAGGAGTCGACGCCGGCGCCCATCACGAGCTCGCCCTTGTGCGCCTGGGAGACGTAGACGTGCACCGCGTTCGACATGACGATCGTCGGATGCACCGGCTCGAGCAGCTCGGACACCAGCGCCTGCAGTGGGTGCGACTGCAGCGGGGTGTCCACGCCGAGCCGGTCGAGCAGGGTCGAGGTGTGCCCGGCCGCGCAGAGCGCGACCTGCCCGCACGCGATGTCGCCGCGGCTGGTGCGGATCCCGGTGACCCGGGCGTTCCCGTCCTCGACCGAGCCCTCGGTGACGAAGTCCAGCACCTCGCAGTCCTGGATGAGGTCGACCCCGGCGGAGTCGGCGCGACGGGCGAAACCCCAGGCGACGTAGTCGTGCTTGGCGATGCCGGCCCGGGGCTGGTAGGTCGCGCCGAGCACCGGGTAGCGGATGTCGTGCGAGACGTTGACGATCGGACAGATCTTCGCGACGTCGTCGGGGCCGAGGTACTCGGCGTCGATCCCGTTGAGCCGGTTCGCCTCGACCCGGCGGACCGAGTCGCGCACGTCCTGCTCGGTGTGGGCGAGGTTCAGCACGCCGCGCTGGGAGAACAGGATCGGGTAGCCGAGGTCCTCCTCCAGCCCCTCCCACAGCTTCAGGGCGTGCTCGTAGACGAAGGCCGACTCGTCCAGGAGGTAGTTGGAGCGGATCAGCGTGGTGTTGCGGGCCATGTTGCCGCCGGCGAGCCACCCCTTCTCCAGCACCGCCACGTTGGTGATCCCGTGGTTCTTGACCAGGTAGTGGGCGGTGGCCAGACCGTGCCCGCCGCCGCCGACGATGACCACGTCGTAGGAGCGCTTCGGCTCGGGGTTGCGCCACAGGACGTCGGGGTGCTCGGGCAGGTGCGCCCCGGGAGGCGTGTTCCCGGTGCCGGTCTTCTCGGTGCTCATGCCGTCAGCTCCGGGTAGAGGGGGTGGCGGTCGGCGAGGACGGTGACGCGGGCGGCGAGCTCGTCGAGCTCGGCGTCGCCCGCGTCGGGGCGCAGGGCGCAGGCGATGATGTCGGCGACCTCGGTGAAGTCCTCGGCATCGAAGCCGCGGGCGGCCAGCGCGGGGGTCCCGATCCGGACCCCGGAGCTCACCATCGGCGGGCGCGGGTCGAACGGGACGGCGTTGCGGTTGACGGTGATGCCGACCCGGTGCAGCCGGTCCTCGGCCTGCTTGCCGTCGAGCTCGGAGTCGCGCAGGTCGACCAGGACCAGGTGGACGTCGGTGCCGCCGGAGACCACGCCGACGCCGGGCTCGGTCGCCAGCCGCTCGGCGACGATCCGGGCGCCGGACAGGGTGCGCTGCTGCCGCTCGGCGAACGCGGGCTCACCGGCGAGCTTGAACGCGACGGCCTTGGCCGCGATCACGTGCTCCAGGGGGCCGCCCTGCTGGCCGGGGAAGACCTGCGAGTTGAGCTTCTTGGCGAGCTCGGCGCGGGCCAGGATGATGCCGCCGCGCGGGCCGCCGAGGGTCTTGTGGGTGGTGCTGGTGACGATGTCGGCGTACGGCACCGGCGACGGGTGCAGCCCGGCCGCGACGAGCCCCGCGAAGTGCGCCATGTCGACCATCAGGTACGCACCGACCGCGTCGGCGATCTGCCGGAACTCGGCGAAGTCGAGCTGCCGCGGGTAGGCCGACCAGCCGGCGATGATCAGCTTCGGGCGGCGCTCGTGGGCCAGGCGCTCCACCTCGGCCATGTCGACGCGGTGGTCCTCGGCGCGGACGTGGTAGGCCGCGACGTCGTAGAGGCGGCCCGAGAAGTTGAGCCGCATGCCGTGGGTGAGGTGCCCGCCGTGGGCCAGGTCGAGGCCCAGGATCGTGTCGCCCGGGTCGAGCAGCGCGGCCATGGCGGCCGCGTTGGCCTGGGCGCCGGAGTGCGGCTGGACGTTCGCGTAGTCGGCGCCGAACAGCGCCGTCACGCGGTCGATGGCGAGCTGCTCGATGACGTCGACGTGCTCGCAGCCGCCGTAGTAGCGGCGGCCGGGGTAGCCCTCGGCGTACTTGTTGGTGAGCACCGAGCCCTGCGCCTGCATGACGGCCAGCGGGGCGAAGTTCTCGCTGGCGATCATCTCCAGGGTGCCGCGCTGGCGACCCAGCTCGGCGGCGACGGCCGCGTGCACCTCCGGGTCGGTCTCGGCGAGCGTCCCGTCGAGGACCCCCGTCGCACCGTTCGACGGACCCCGATCCACGGCGGACGTCGTCATGGGCACCTCCAGATATCTTCTCCAGCAGACTGATATATCAACTGTCTACGGTCAGACTCGCACGGCACTCCCGGCAGGTCAAGAGGCTGATCGTGGTACGCGCGAGCGGGTCCGGACACGCCTGCGGCGCAGGTCCTCGTGAGGACCTGCGCCGCAGGTGACGTGCCGGGTCAGGCGAGCCGTTTCGCCAGCTCCCGGCGCATCCGCCCGAAGGGCCGGGGACGGTCGACGCCGAGCACGCCGACGGCCTCCCCCGCGGCGTCGAGGAACACGGCGAGGAACCCGCCGTCGGCCCCGGGGTCGCCGTCGTCGATCCGGACCGAGCCGTCCGCGGCCCGGTGTCCAGCGAACTGGATGCTGTGCCCGTACTGGTCGGACCAGAAGTAGGGCACCGCGTGGTGGGCCGGCAGCGAGTGCTCGGTCCCGAGCAGCGCCGCAGCCGCGACGGACGGCTGCTGCAGCGCGTTGGTCCAGTGCTCCAGGCGCAGCCGGGAGCCGGTGTAGTCGCGATGGGTGCTGGCGCAGTCCCCCACCGCGACGACGCCGGGCAGGGTCGTGCGGCCCGCGGCGTCGGTGACGACCCCGTCGTCGAGGTCGAGGCCGGAGCCCTCCAGCCACTCGACGTTCGGGATCGCACCGATCCCGACCACGACCACGTCGGCGGGCAGCGCGCGGCCGTCGGTGAGTTCGACCCCGGTGACCCGGGGCGATCCGACGAGCCGGGCCACCCCCGTGCCGAGGTGCAGCGGCACCCCGGCGGCGGCGTGCAGGCGGCCGCAGGCGGTGCCCATCTCGGGCCCGAGGGCCCGCTGCAACGGCACCGGGGCGGCCTCGACGATCGTGACGTCCAGACCGAGGCCGTGGGCGGTCGAGGCGACCTCGGCCCCGACGAACCCGGCGCCGATCACCACCAGCCGCCGGCCCGGGACGAGGTCGGCGCGCAGGGCGCGGGCGTCGTCGAGGGTGCGCAGGGTGTACACCCCGCCGGGCAGCTCACCCGGCAGGTTCCGGGCGCGGGCGCCCGTGGCGAGCACGACGGCGTCCGCCGAGAGAGTCGAGCCGTCGTCGAGAGTGACGGTCCGGGTCGGGCCGTCGAGGGCGAGTGCGGTGCGGCCGAGGCGCCAGACCACGTCGAGCGCGGCGTCGTCGTCCTCGGTCAGGGCGATGGCGTCCTCGTCGGAGATCCCGGCGAGGAACTCCTTGGACAGCGGAGGGCGGTCGTAGGGGACGTGCTTCTCGTCGCCGACGACCGTGATCGTCCCGGTGAAGCCCTGGGCGCGCAGGGCTCGCGCCGTGGCGAGGCCGGCGAGCGAGGCGCCGACGACCGTGACGTCACGCATCAGGTGCTGGCCTGTACGCCCGGGCGGACGCCGGTCGCGGCACCGGAGGCGGGGGCCGACTCGACGACGTGGACCACACCGTCGGCGATCACCACCTGGTGTGTGCGGACGGGGGTCTTCGCGGGCGGGCCGCTCGGCATCCCGGTCCGCAGGTCGAAGCAGGCCGCGTGCAGCGGGCACTCCACCGCGCAGTCCTCGAGCCATCCGTCGGACAGCGAGGCGTCCTGGTGGGTGCACGTGTCGTCGATGGCGTAGAGATCGCCGTCGACGTTGAAGACGGCGATGGGCACCGTCCCCTGGACACGAACGGACTCCCCGACGGGGAGGTCGGACAGCTCGCCCACGAAGATCATGCTTCCTCCACTGTTGCCTATAGCGAAACTCGCCATGCCATGCGCAACCGTATGGTGAGGCCGCAGGTCGCAGCCGTCAACGAGCGATTTCTCGGCCGGCCCGGACAGGGCCCCGGCGTCACGACGTGGAAATGCGAGCAGCTGTCCCCGGTGACCGGAACACCCCCGGAACCGGCACCAGCACATTCCGGGCCACCCGTCGACGAAAGATATATCACTCGTGGATACGTGACACCATGGTCGCGAGGATGGTGGTGTGGCGACACTGCATCGCCACGTCGGCGTGGCTGCCGCGGCGCGGCCGATCGACCCGAGGAGACCCGCATGTCCGACGGACCGCGCAGGCCCCGGCGCCGCGGCCCGGTCGCGGTCGAGGAGGAGCGCACGGTCCGACGGGCGGCTGCGGCGGCCTCGGTCGGCAACGTCGCCGAGTGGTACGACTTCGGCCTCTTCTCCTTCCTCTCCGCGGTGGTGCTCAACCGGGTCTTCTTCCCGGAGGCCGGCGAGTGGTCGCTGGTGCTGACCCTCGCCACGTTCGCGGCCGCGTTCGTCGTCCGGCCGCTCGGCGGGTTCGTGTTCGGACCGCTCGGGGACCGGATCGGCCGCACCCGGGTGCTCGCGTTCACGGTCCTGCTGATGACCGTCGCGACGCTCGCGCTGGGCTTCGTGCCCTCCTACGAGACGGCCGGGATCGCCGCGCCGCTGCTGGTCCTGCTCATCCGGATGCTGCAGGGCTTCTCCGCGGGCGGGGAGTACACCGGCGCGCTGACCCTGGTCGCGGAGTACGCGCCCGACCGCCGTCGCGGGTTCTTCGGCAGCTGGCTGGAGTTCGGCACGATCACCGGCTACACCCTCGGCGCGGGCGTCTGCGGCGTGCTCGTCGCGGTGCTGCCCGAACAGGACCTGCTCGCCTGGGGCTGGCGGATCCCGTTCCTGCTCGCCCTCCCCCTCGGGGTGGCCGGCATCTACCTGCGGATGCGGCTGGAGGACACCCCGGCGTTCCGGCAGCTCATGGAGCGCTCCCCCGCGCTCGCGACGATGCCCTACCGGCGGGCGATGCAGATCCTGGTCCGCCGCTACCGGACACCGGCCCTGGTGACCGCGGCGCTGGTGGTCGCCTGGAACGTCACCAACTACGTGCTGACCAACTACATGCCCACCTACCTGACCGGGACACTCCCCCGGCACGGGCAGCACGGCGCGTCCGGGGCCGCCACCGGCGCGATGCTCGTCGCGGTCATGCTGGTCATGCTGTGCGTGATCACCGCGGTGGGCAGGCTCAGCGACCGGGTCGGCCGCAAGCCGGTCCTGATGGTCACCAGCCTGACGCTGGTGGCCGTGGGGCTGCCCGCGGTCCGGCTGATGCGCGACGGCATGATCGGCCAGTTCGTGGGCCTGCTGCTGATGGCCACGGTGCTGGTCGGCTTCGCCGCGGTGCTGCCGTCGACACTCCCCGCGCAGTTCCCGACGATGGTCCGCTACGGCGGCCTGGGCGTGGTGTTCAACCTGTCGGTGTCGCTGTTCGCGGGCACCGCGCCGACGCTGATCGAGACCGCCGTGACCGCCACCGGCAACCTCGACTGGCCGGGGTACTTCCTCGTCGCCGCGGGCCTGGTCGGCGTGGTCGGCGTGGTGTTCCTGCCCGAGACCGCGGGCCGCCCGCTGGCCGGGGCGGCACCACTGACCTCCAGCGCGGACCTGCCCCCGCCGCCGCTGTCGCCCGAGGGCGTGCCGCTCGAGCAGCCCTACGACCACACACGCTGACCCCGCCGCGGATCGACCGCGGCACCCTCTTGGCACGATTGATATATCAGTCTAACATCGTCGCCATGACCAGAGGCCGGCGTGGATCGGAGCGACCGTGAGCACCTCCGTGTTCGACATGTTCACGGTCGGGATCGGACCCTCGAGCTCGCACACCGTGGGCCCGATGCGGGCCGCGGCCCGGTTCGTCGCGCGGCTCGCCGACTCGGGCGAGCTGCCCCGTACCGCGTCGGTGCGGGTCGAGCTGTTCGGCTCCCTCGGCGCGACCGGGCACGGCCACGGCAGTGTGAAGGCCGTCGTACTCGGGCTCGCCGGGCACGAGCCGCACCTCGTCGACCCGGTCGGCGCCGACCCGATGGTCGCCGACGTCCGCGCCGGGGGCCGGATCCACCTCGGCGGGACCCACGAGATCACCTTCGCCCCCGACGACGACGTGGTCCTGCACCGCAACCGCCGGCTCGACTTCCACTCCAACGGCATGCTGCTGCAGGCCTTCGACGACGGCGGCGCCGTCCTGGACAAGCGCGAGTACTACTCGGTGGGCGGCGGCTTCGTGCTCGACTCCGACGAGGCGGGCCGCCCCGTCCTGGTGGAGGACGCGACCCCGGTCGCCCACCCCTTCACCACCGGCGACGAGCTCCTCGGACTCACCCGCACCCACGGGCTGTCGATCTCCGACATCATGCTGGCCAACGAGCTGTCCCGGCGCACCGAGGACGTGGTACGCAGCGAGCTGCTCCACATCTGGTCGGTGATGCAGGAGTGCGTCGAGCGCGGCGCCCGCACCGGCGGCACGCTGCCCGGCGGGCTGAAGGTCCGGCGCCGGGCGATGGCGCTGCGCGAGCGGCTGGAGGCCGCGACCGGCGAGCCGGACGCGCTGCACGCGATGGAGTGGGTGACGCTCTACGCCCTCGCCGTCAACGAGGAGAACGCGGCCGGCGGGCGCGTCGTCACCGCCCCCACCAACGGCGCCGCCGGGATCGTCCCGGCCGTGCTGCACTACGCCGAGCGCTTCCTGCCCGGCTTCGACGACGACTCCGTCGTCCGGTTCCTGCTCACCGCGGGAGCGGTCGGGATGCTGTTCAAGGAGAACGCCTCGATCTCCGGCGCCGAGGTCGGCTGCCAGGGCGAGGTCGGGTCGGCCTGCGCGATGGCGGCCGCCGGGCTCGCCGAGATCATGGGCGCCACCCCGGAGCAGGTCGAGAACGCCGCCGAGATCGGCATCGAGCACAATCTCGGGCTGACCTGCGACCCGGTCGGCGGGCTCGTGCAGATCCCGTGCATCGAGCGCAACGCGGTCGCCTCGATCAAGGCCATCACCGCGGCGCGGATGTCGGCGCACGGCGACGGGATGCACCACGTCTCGCTGGACACGGCCATCACGACGATGCGGGAGACGGGCGCGGACATGCAGGACAAGTACAAGGAGACCGCCCGCGGTGGTCTCGCGCTGAACATCGTCGAGTGCTGAGCCGTGTTCTCCGAACAGGACGAGCTGGAGCGGTTCCTGCTGTCGCGCCCGGCCACCGGGCGCCGCAACGGCGCCGCACCCGACTGGAGCCCGTCCGGGATCGCCGCGGCCGCGGGGGCGGCCGGGGTGCCGGCCGTCGCCGTCGCCGACCCGGCCGACGCCGTCGACCACGCCCTGACGACCGCCGGGGGTGAACCCGTCGTGGTGACCGGGTCGTTCCGGCTGCCCGGCGCGGTCGCGTCGCGTCTGGACCGCCGGGCCGTTCCCGAGGGGCAGCCCGCATGACGACCACCGAGGACGTGTTCGTGGACTTCGACAGCCCGCGGTCGCTGGCCGACCGGGCCTACGTGGCCATCCGGGACCGGCTGATCATGCTGGAGATCCCGCCGCTGGCCCCGATCGACGACGAGGCGCTGTCGACCCGGCTCGGCCTGGGCCGCACCCCGGTGCGCGAGGCGCTCAAGCGGCTGGAGACCGAGCGCCTGGTCGTGTCCTACCCGCGACGGGGGACGTTCGCGACCGCCGTCGACATCTCCGACCTGCGCGACGTGTGCGAGGTCCGGACCGTGCTGGAACCGACCGCCGCGCGGCGGGCCGCCGTCGTCGCCCCGCGGTGGCGGCGCGACGAGCTGCGTGAGCTGGCCGGGCGGGTGGCGTCGCTGGAGGCGCCGCGGATGGGCCGGATCGAGCTCATGCGGTGGGACGTGACGGTCCACCGGTCGGTGTACCGGGCCGCCGGGAACCCGTACCTGGAGGACACGCTCACCCGCTACTACCACCTGGCCACACGGATCCACTGCCTGTTCCTGGACCGCATGGACCAGGTCGGCCGCCACGTGCACGAGCACGCGGCGCTGCTGACCGCGATCGCCGACGGCGACGCCGACCGCGCCGAGGCTGTCAGCCGCGACCACGTCGTCGGCTTCGAGACCGCCGTCCGCGCGGTCCTCTGAATCGGCCCTCCGTCGCCGAGATGCAGCTCAGCGGGGTGTGGAGATCTATAACTCCCGCTGAGCCGCATCTCGGTGGATCGTGGCGGGGTCAGTCCCGGAAGCGGAACGGGGCGAGCTTCTCCGCGAGGAGGACCGGGTCGCCGTCCTCACCCGGGGCGTGGTGGAAGCCCTCGGCCTCGGCCAGGCCGATGAGCTCGCGGTCGTGGAACAGGCCGCAGACGTAGCGGACGGTGTCTTCGCCGATCTCGGTGACCGCGACGCGCATCTGGTAGATGCCCGGGTAGTGCACCTCGGCGAGGTACTGGACCGACAGCGTCGACGGGGAGAGCCCGTCGAGCGGGCCGCCCTCGGGGTAGCCCAGCACGTCGGAGTGCAGCTCGGCGAGGCCGTCGAGGTACCAGGAGGCCAGCGCGACGTTGTTCACGTGGCGGTTGGTGTCCAGGTCGGTGAAGCGGGTGCGGACGTCCCAGCGGAACGGGTAGTTCTCGCGGACGGTGCGGGCGTCGCCGCGCTCGGGACGGACCGGGGCGGGGGCCTCGATGCGCAGGGTGGTCAGCGCGCCGCGGACCTCGTCGGTCAGCGGGGTCGGGGCGTCGCCGTCGGTGTGCACCGAGGTCGACTCGCCGGTGGCGACGCACTCGTCGCCGGCGAAGACCGCGTACCGGTAGGAGAACGACGTGGTACCGACATGGCTGACGCCGACGCCGATCCGGTAGGACCCGGTGACCCGCAGCGGGGCCAGCACGTCCACCCGGATGGCGGCGAGCAGCAGCCGCACGCGGGACTGCAGGCGGGCGACCAGGTCGGCGCCGAAGGTGTCGCGCTCGACGGCGACGCGGGCGTCCTCGAACCAGCGCACCAGGGCGTCGCGGCCGATCCGGCGGCTCGGGTCGAGGTCGGCGTAGCGGGCCTCGTGCTCGATCAGCACCGGGAACATCCCCGGCTCGGGCACGGTCGGCGTCGTGATGGTTGCTGTCACCCCCCCATCGTGACGCTGTGTCGCCGCTCACCGGCAACCGGCCGTCCGGTATCACCCCCGGTGAGCGGTCCGGGTACGCCGGGTGCGCGGTCCCGGGTGCCGGGCGGCACGGTCACGGCCGGACCTGTCGGGGGCGCTCGGTAACCTGCCGGACGTGCCTCCCCCCTCGACGGCCCCCGTGCGGACCCAGGACCTGCCCGGTGTGCACGAGCTGCTCGAGGTGGCCGTCACCTCGGTCGGCGGCTCCCGCCGCGAGGGCCAGGACCGGATGGCCGACGCGGTGCGCCGCTCGCTGTCGTCCGGAGAGCACCTGGCCGTGCAGGCGGGCACCGGCACCGGGAAGTCGCTGGCCTACCTCGTGCCCGCGATCCGGCACGCGATCGCCCGCGACACCACGGTCGTCGTCTCGACGGCGACGATCGCGCTCCAGCGCCAGCTCGTGGACCGGGACCTGCCGCGCGTCGCGAAGAGCCTGAAGAAGGTGCTGGGCCGCGAGCCCACCTTCGCCATCCTCAAGGGGCGGCGGAACTACCTGTGCATGAACAAGCTCCACGGCGACATGGACGACGATCCGGGCGACGAGCAACTGTTCGACGCGTTCGCCATCTCGGCGCTCGGGCGGCAGGTGAAGCGGCTGCACGAGTGGTCGTCGGACACCGGGACCGGGGACCGCGACGAGCTGGTCCCCGGCGTCCCGGACTCCGCGTGGCGGCAGGTGTCGGTGACCGCGCGGGAGTGCCTCGGCGCGAGCCGCTGCCCGGTCGGCGAGGACTGCTTCGCCGAGAAGGCGAAGGCCGAGGCGGGGCGGGCCGACATCGTCGTCACCAACCACGCCCTTCTCGCGATCGACGCCATGGGTGAGGCTCAGGTGCTCCCCGAGCACGACGTCGTGATCGTCGACGAGGCGCACGAGCTCGTCGACCGGGTCACCGGCGCGGCCACCGCCGAGCTGACCGCGGGCACCGTCGCGACCGCGGCCCGGCGCTGCGGAAAGCTCGTCGACCAGGACACCGCGGACCGGCTCGCGGAGGCCGGTGAGGGTCTCGCCGCGGTGCTGGAGGACATGCCCCCCGGGCGCTGGGAGTCGCTGACCACCGCCGCCGCGGGCGCACTGAACGCGATCCTGTCGGCCGGGGCGGGCTGCCGGCAGTCGATGGGCGCGAACAAGCGCAGCGACGACGCCGACCCCGAGGGCGCCGCCGCGCGCAAGCTCGCCCAGGCCGTGCTCGACGAGGTCGTCGACACCGCCGCGCGGCTGCTGGAGACGTTCTCCGAGACCGACGCGGCCACGCGCCGCGACGTCGTCTGGCTGGGTGAGCAGGGTCCCGACGGCTCCCGCCACAAGGTGCTGCGGGTCGCGCCGCTGTCGGTGGGCGGGCTGCTGCGCGAGCGGCTGTTCAACACCCGCACCACCGTGCTGACCTCGGCGACCCTGGCCCTGGGCGGGTCGTTCGACGCGCTGGCCCGTCAGTGGGGCCTGCCGGCCTCGCAGCCCAGGGAGGCCGGGGCCACCCCGCCGTCGAGCGTCGACGAGGGGCACGGCCCGGTCCAGGACCCGGAGGCGCCGCGCTGGCAGGGCCTCGACGTCGGGTCCCCGTTCGCGCACGCCAAGTCCGGGATCCTCTACCTCGCCCGGCGGCTACCCAGCCCCGGCCGCGACGGCCTCGCGCCGGAGACCCTCGACGAGATCGAGGGACTCGTCCGCGCCGCCGGGGGCCGCACGCTGGGTCTGTTCTCCTCGACCCGCGCGGCGAAGCAGGCCACCGAGGCACTGCGCGGCAAGCTCGACACGCCCCTGCTGTGCCAGGGCGACGACTCCACGATGCTGCTGGTCAAGCGGTTCGCCGAGGACCCGGAGACCTCGCTGTTCGGCACGCTGTCGCTGTGGCAGGGCGTCGACGTGCCCGGCCCGTCGCTGTCCTGCGTGATCATCGACCGGATCCCGTTCCCGCGCCCGGACGACCCGCTGATCGCGGCCCGGCAGAAGGCCACCGACGCGCGCGGCGGGAACGGCTTCCTGTCGGTGTCGGCGACGCACGCGGCGCTCCTGCTCGCCCAGGGCGCCGGACGGCTGCTGCGCGCCACCGACGACCGCGGCGTCGTCGCGATCCTGGACCCGCGGATCGCGACCGCGCGCTACGGCGGCTTCCTGCGGGCGAGCCTGCCCCCGTTCTGGGAGACCACCGACCGGGAGAAGGTGCACGGCGCACTGCGCCGGCTGCGCGAGTCCTCGTGACCGGCTCCACACGGCGGACGGGCCCCGACCCGATATAGGTTGTGTGCAACCAATCGAATCCGGAGGCGCACCCGTGGCGAACTACACGACCGAGGCCACCTCGACCGGCGGCGGCCGCGACGGCCACGTCCGCAGCGACGACGGCTTCATCGACCAGGACCTGACGATGCCGCCGGAGCTGGGCGGCCCCGGGGGCGCCACCAACCCCGAGCAGCTGTTCGCCGCGGCCTACGCGGCCTGCTTCCACGGCGCGCTGAGGCTGGCCGCCCGCACGGCGAAGACCACCGTCCCCGACGACACGCAGGTCACCGCCACCATCCAGCTGGCGCCCGACGATGTGAGCTTCCACGTGGCCGCCGACATCACCGCGCACCTGCCGGGTCTGGACCAGGCGGCCGCCGACGAGCTCGTCGAGGCAGCCCACCAGGTGTGCCCGTACTCCAAGGCCACCCGCGGCAACGTCGAGGTCACCCTCACCGCGACCGTCTGACCGCGGGGCCCGGGTGCTCACGGTGCCGGGGGGATCTCCGGCGCCGGGATCTCGAAAGCGTTCAGCAGCGCCGACACCGACAGGTACATGCCGGTGAGGTGCACGGTGTCGAGCACCCCGTCGCGGCCGAGCGCGGCCTCGGCCGCGGCGTAGGTCCCGTCGGACACCCGGTGGGTGCGGACCAGCTCGTCGACGAACCGGTGCACGACGAGCTCGTCGCCGGTCAGCACGTCGGCGGCGGCGCCGTCGTGCAGCGCCCGCACCGCGTCCTCGGTCAGCCCGACCGACCGGGCGACGGCGGTGTGGGCGTACAGCTCGTACGCCGCGCCCCAGGCCGCGCCGACGGTGAGGATCACGACCTCGCGCACGGTGGCCGACAGCGACGAGTCCCGCTGGTCGGTGCCGACCCATCGGTTGAAGGCCTTCCCGGGGCCGGGCCGCAGCACGAAGGCGTTGAACGGGCCGATGAGGCCGCCGTCGTCGTCGGTGGCGGCGAAGCCGGACTCCTCGGCCCACCGGACCGAGCCGGAGTGGAGCCGCTCGGCGGTGGCGCGCTGCTCGTCGTCGAGGTCGAGGGACTCGTTGCGGGGCAGCCGGCCGCCCCAGTCGCGGGCACCGGCGGAGGGGTGTGTGGTCACACCCGGTGGATCACCGCCCGGCGGTCCCGGCAAACGCGGCCCGGGCCAGCGCGAGGCAGGTCATGGTGCCCGGGTCGACCTCCGTGAAGCCGGCGTCCCGTACTCCGACCACGCCGTCGGTGCCGTCGTCGGCGACCGGGCACAGCCGGTCCCAGGCGGCCCGGTCCGCGGTCCGCACCGCGCACACCGGTGCCGCACCGACCGGCCAGCCGAGGGCCGCACCGAGCAGCATCGTGGCGTGCCCGACCTGCGCGGCCGCCTTGCCGACCGTCATCTCCGCGTACGGGGACAGCAGCACCAGCGGGGCGCCCGGATCGGGCGGGCCCGGCTCGTCGACGGGCAGCTCGGTGCCCCCGATCTGCAGCCGCGACACCACCTTCGGCGCTTCGTCGACCGGTCCGGGCAACAGCGCGCGGGCCTCGGCGTCGCCGACCTGCACCGTCACGCCGGGCAGCTCCTGGACCGCACGCCAGTGCGCGCCGCGCGCCCGGCGGGCGATCTTGCGGATGCGCCCGTCCACCCAGGGGGCGACGGCGTCGGACCACTCGCCGCCGGGCTGGGCCCGCGGGTCGGTGCAGACGGCGACCGCGGCCGTCGCGGCGGCCTCCAGCAGCGCGGTGCGTCCGGGGAGCGGGTCGCGCTCGATCCGCAGCACGACCGGCATAGCCCGGACGACGCCGTCGGCCTCCGGCGCGATGTCGCGCTCCCGCGCCCCGGACCCGTAGCGGCCCGCGAGCAGATCCAGGATCGGTGCGGGACCGGTCACGCCAGCGGGACCCGGCGGAGCACACCCTCGGCGGCGTCGGCGGCCTCGACCTCGGTGCGGGTGATGCCCAGGACGAACAGCACGACGTCGAGGTAGGGCACCGACACCGAGGTGTCGGCGATCTCGCGCAGCGCCTGCTTGGCGTTGAACGCCACCCCGAGCCCGGCGGTGGAGAGCATGTCGATGTCGTTCGCGCCGTCGCCGACCGCGACGGTCTGGTCGAGCGGGATGCCGTGGGCCTCGGCGAACCGGCGCAGTGCGACGGCCTTCCCGGCCCGGTCGACGACCTCGCCGACGACCCGCCCGGTGAGCTTCCCCCCGGAGATCTCCAGCTCGTTCGCGGCCACGAAGTCGAGCTTGAGCTCGCGGGCGAGACCGGCGATGACCTGGGTGAACCCACCCGAGACGACGCCGCAGCGGAAGCCGAGCCTGCGCAGCGTGCGGATCGTGGTGCGGGCGCCGGGGGTCAGCTCGATCCCGGCGGCCACCTCGTCGACGACGGAGGCGGGCAGCCCCTCCAGCGCGGCGACGCGGCGGGTCAGCGACTCGGTGAAGTCGAGCCTGCCCGCCATGGCCTCCTCGGTGACCCGCCGGACCTCGGCCTCGACGTCGGCCCCCGCGCGGGCGGCCAGCATCTCGATGACCTCGCCCTGGATCAGGGTGGAGTCGACGTCGAACACGATGAGCCGCTTGCTGCGCCGGGCCAGCCCGGCCCGTGTCACCGCGACGTCGACGCCCGCCTGCCGGGCCACCCGGACCAGCCGCCTGCGCAGCGTGCCGGGCGGGTAGTCGTCGGCGTCGCCCTCGGGGACCGGGGAGACGAGCAGCTCCAGCCCGGTCACCGGGTAGTCGGCGACCCGGCGGATGGAGTCGATGTTGGCGCCGACCGCGGCGAGTTCCGCGGCGATCGCGCCGAACGCGCGGGCCGTGATCGGCCTGCCCAGGACCGTGACGACGTGCGTCGACGGCGTCCGGGCGGCCTGACGGCCGTCACGCTGGATCTCGATGTGCACGGTCATGGCGATGGAGTCCATCGCCGCGCCCACCGTCTCCTGCAGGTCCTCCGGATCCCCTGCCGGCACGACGAGCGCGCCCAGGGTGAGCCGGCCGTTCACCACGACCTGTTCCAGGTCGAGCAGCTCGACGCCGGCCGTGGTGAGCGCGGTGAACAGCACGGAGCTGACACCGGGCCGGTCCGGCCCGGTCACCGTGACAAGCACGGTGGGCCGGGCCGGACCGGGAGGGACGGGGTGAGCCGCCGACACCTCAGGTCGACTTGGGGTCGTCGTCCGGCATGGACTCCTTGCCGACCTGCTGCGCGAGGACCTCGGTCGGGTGCGCCCGGTTGCCGACGTGCGCCTCGGCGCGCGCCTTCTCGACCAGGTGCGGGTAGTGCAGGTCGAACGCCGGGCGCTCGGAGCGGATCCGGGGCAGCTCGGTGAAGTTGTGCCGCGGCGGCGGGGACGAGGTGGCCCACTCCAGCGAGTTGCCGAAGCCCCACGGGTCGTCGACGGTGCAGACCCGGCCGAACCGGTAGCTCTTGAACACGTTGTAGAAGAACGGCAGCGTCGAGGCACCGAGGATGAACGCGCCGATCGAGGAGATCGTGTTCAGCGTGGTGAAGCCGTCCGAGGGCAGGTAGTCCGCGTAGCGACGCGGGTAGCCCTCGTTGCCCAGCCAGTGCTGCACCAGGAAGGTCAGGTGGAACCCGAGGAAGGTCAGCCAGAAGTGGATCTTGCCGAGCTTCTCGTCGAGGAAGCGGCCGGTCATCTTCGGGAACCAGAAGTAGATCCCGCCGAAGGTCGCGAACACGATCGTGCCGTAGAGCACGTAGTGGAAGTGCGCGACGACGAAGTAGGTGTCCGACACGTGGAAGTCCACCGGCGGCATCGCGAGCAGGATGCCGGTCAGGCCGCCGAAGAGGAACGTGACGAGGAAGCCGACCGAGAACAGCATCGGCGTCTCGTAGGTGATCTTGCCCTTCCACAGGGTGCCGATCCAGTTGACGAACTTGACGCCCGTCGGGATGGCGATGAGGAACGTGGTGAAGGCGAAGAACGAGAGCATGATCGCGCCGGTGGCGTACATGTGGTGCGCCCACACCGCGACCGACAGCGCCGCGATGGCGATGGTCGCGAAGACCAGGCCCTTGTAGCCGAAGATCGGCTTGCGGGCGAACACCGGGAAGATCTCCGAGACGATGCCGAAGAACGGCAACGCGACGATGTAGACCTCCGGATGGCCGAAGAACCAGAACAGGTGCTGCCAGAGCACCACACCACCGTTGGCCGGGTTGAAGATTTGCGCACCGAGGTGGCGGTCCGCGGCCAGCGCGAGCAGCGCGGCGGTCAGGATCGGGAACGCGATCAGGATCAGCAGCGCGGTGATGAAGATGTTCCAGGTGAAGATCGGCATCCGGAACATCGTCATGCCGGGCGCGCGCATGCAGACGATGGTCGTCACGAAGTTGACGCCACCCAGGATCGTGCCCAGGCCGGAGACGACCAGCCCCATGATCCAGAGGTCACCGCCCGGCCCCGGCGAACGCACCGCGTCCGACAGCGGGGTGTAGGCGAACCAGCCGAAGTCGGCGGCACCACCGGGGGTCAGGAAGCCGGAGACGACGATGAGGCCGCCGAACAGGTACAGCCAGTACGAGAACGAGTTGAGCCGCGGGAACGCGACGTCGGGGGCACCGATCTGCAGCGGCACGATGTAGTTCGCGAAACCGAAGACGATCGGCGTCGCGAACAGCAGCAGCATGATCGTGCCGTGCATGGTGAACAGCTGGTTGTACTGCTCGGTCGACAGGAACTGCAGTTCCGGCCGCGCGAGCTCGGCGCGGATCAGCAGCGCCATGACCCCGCCGACGGCGAAGAAGCCGAACGACGTCGTCAGATAGAGGATCGCGATGTCCTTCGGGTCCGTCGTCCTCAACATCTTGAGGAACGTGGATCCCTTGCCCTCACGCCGCGCCGGATACGGGCGCGTCGAGATCGGCTTGGGCTCGACGGCTGTCACCTGGGCCTCCATGCACTTGCCTGACCTGAGCACGTCCTCGCGGACGGGCAGACTCTACTTCCCGACCGGCGAGCGGCGCCCGTCCGGTCCGGGAGATCCACTCCGTGGGTCCCGGCTCGTCGCACGGCGCGCGCCGATTGTGCTCTACGGAGAGTAGAACCGACAGCCCCCGACCGCGCACTCAGGGCGCCCTTCACCCGGATCAACAGGTCGCCGGCGGTGTGCGACGGTGGAGATGTGGTGGTTCCGACACCCCCGCCGGGGACCCGTCGCCGGGAGCCCGGCTGGGACGTACTGCGCAGCACCTTCGTGCTGCTGGTCGTGCTCTACCACGCCACGCACCTCGGCCCGGTGCTCCACCCGGAGCTGGCGCCGCGCAGCGTCTCCTTCGACCACCAGGTCGGGGCGAGCCTGCTGCTGGTCGTCTCGGCCTACTTCGCCTGCGCGACGCTCGGCCGCCACTCCCCCGGGCGCTACTGGTGGGGGCGGGTCGCGCGGCTGCTGCCGGCGTTCGTCGTCGCGGTGCCGCTGGCCTGGGTGGCCCTGCGCTTCGTGTCCCCGCCGGACTGGGCGTCGCCGCCGGCACGGGAGATGGTCGTCAACTGGCTGATGCTGGGGAACTGGGACACCGAGCGCTACCCGTGGCTCGACCCGGCGTTCTGGACGTTGCCGCTGCAGCTGATGGCGTTCACCGCCGCCGCGGTGCTGAGCGTGACGCGCTGGGGGTACGGGCCGCGGCTGCGGGTGCTGCTGTGGGCGATGGTGGTCGTCCCGCTGCTGCTGTGGCCGCTGCGGGCGCGGCCGGGCGACGTCGCCGACCCGCCGTGGTGGTACCGGACCGTCGTCGACGGGCTGGGGTTCCACCGGTTGCACCTGTTCGTGGCCGGGATCGCGGTGTGGCTGTGGTCAACCCGGCGGATGCGCACCCCGCACGCGATCGCCCTGCTCGCGGTGTGCGGCCTGGCCCAGTTCGTGCACGGCCTCGAGCCGGGGCCCGACGGCGTCGTGCGGATCGACATCGACCACCTCGACGCGGTCGCCGCCGCGCTGGTCTGCGCCGGGATCGCGCTCGTCGCCGTGGTGGCCCGGCTGCCCCGGCGGGGCTCGCGGATGCCCGCCCCGCTGGCGACGGCGGCGCGCAGGCTCGCCGGCATCTCCTACGGCGTCTACCTGGTGCACCAGACCGTCGGCTACGTGCTGATGCGCCGGCTGCAGGACCTCGGCGCCGGGCCGCTGCTGCAGTCCGCGGCGATGCTGGCGACGGCGGTGCTGCTCGGCTGGGTGCTGACCCGGCTGGTGGAACGCCCGGCCCACGCCGCGCTGATGCGGGCGTGGGACCGGCGCGCGGGCGTCACCTGAGCGGCTCGAAGACCTCGGTCCAGATCTCGGGCGCGGTGGCCGGGTTGGGCTGCGCGTCGACGATGTAGAACTCGGTGCCCAGCCCCATCGCGAACACCGGGTCCGGCATCGTCAGCATGAAGTGGTCGGGGCCCATCTGGCTGGCGTGCGCCCGCATCGAGGCCCGCTTGGTCTCGGCGTACTCGACGGCCTCGACCCGGTGGGTGATCTCGGACTCGGGCTTGCCGAACGACGGGTCGTCGGGGATGTCGAGGGAGAAGTCGGCGCCGCCGTCGGCGCGCAGCCCCTTCATCCCGCGCAGCAGCCAGTCCCGGTTGGTGGTGTTCTGCGCGACGACCGGCACCCCGGCGAGCTCGCCCGCGCGGGCGCCCACCCGGTGCACCTGGATGTGGTCGGGGTGGCCGTAGCCGCCGTTGTCGTCGTAGGTGGTGAGGACGTCGGCCTCCTCCTCCTCGAGGATCAGCGCGAGCCTCTTGGCCGCATGCTCCACCGGGGCCTGCCAGAAGCAGTAGGGGGCGTCGTTGCTGGGCTCGCCCATCATCCCGGAGTCGACGTAGCCGAGGAACTCCACGCGGGCGACGCCGAGGGCGCGGGCCGAGGCGTGGCACTCCGCGGAGCGGCGGACCGGCAGCTGCTCCCCTTCGGCCAGGACGCCGGGTACCGGCTCCCCCAGCTCGCCACGGGTGGCGAAGACGAGGACGACGCGGTGGCCGAGCGCGGCGGCCTTGGCGAGCGTGCCGGCGGTGCCGATCGACTCGTCGTCGGGATGGGCATGGAAGCTGACGAGGGTCCCCACGGACGGTGAGCCTAGGAGCCGGTCCCGGCCGCCCCGCACCGGCCCGTCGTCGATCTACACACCGTTGACGCGCCGTCCGATGTGTGTAGCATCACAGGTCCCCGAACCGGCACAGGAGCCACCCACCATGGCCGATGTCGTCAGCGTCGACAACGTCGATCCCGCCCACACCACCGTGCCCGTCCCCCGCAGCGCGCAGCAGGCGCCGGCGGCGTTCAACGCCGCCGCGCACCTCACCGCCGCGCGGGTCGAGGCCGGGGACGGACACCGCACCGCCGTCCGGTTCCCCGGTGGCTCGCTCACCTACGCCGCACTGACCGACCGGGTACGGCTCGTCGCCGGGGCCCTGCGCCGGGCCGGCGTGCGGCCCGAGCAGCGCGTGCTGCTCGTGATGCCCGACGACGTCGAGCTGTTCACCGCGATCCTCGCGACCCTGTGGGCCGGCGCGGTCGCCGTGCCGTGTTCGACGATGCTGACCGGACGCGAGCTCGCCGTGCTCGTCCGGGACTCGCGGGCGACCACCGTGATCGGCGGCGAGACGTTCGCCGAGCACCTCACCGAGGCCGTCGCGGGGGCGCCCGACCTGGAGCGCGTCGTACTGACCGGGGCCGACCCGCTGGTCGCCGGGGTCACCTCCCTGACCTGGGACGCCCTGCTCGACGGCGCCGACCCGCTGCCCGAGCCGCACCCGACCTGGGGGGAGTCCCAGGCGCTCTGGCTCTACACCTCGGGCACGACCGGCAAGCCCAAGGGCGCCATGCACCGCCACGACGACATCCGGTTCGTCGCCGACACCTACGGCCGCCAGGTCCTCGGAATCCACCGCGACGACGTCTGCCTGTCGGTCGCGAAGCTGTTCTTCGCCTACGGCATCGGCAACTCGATGTTCTTCCCGCTCTCGGTCGGCGCCTGCACCGTCCTGGAACCGTCCCGGCCGAACCCCGAGCACTACTCCCGCCTCGCCGAGCAGCACGGCGCGACGCTGTTCTTCGCCGTCCCCAGCTTCTGGGGCCCGATGATCGCCGCCGAGCTGCCGCGCGAGCGGTTCGCCACCGTGCGCCGCGGCGCGTCGGCGGGCGAGGCGCTGCCCGCGCGGATGTTCCACGGCGTCCTCGGCCGCTACGGCTTCGAGGTCCTGGACGGGATCGGCTCCACCGAGGCACTGCACATCTTCATCTCCAACCGGCCGGGCGAGGTCGTGCCGGGGAGCTCCGGCTTCCCGGTCCCCGGCTACGAGGTGGAGCTGCGACGGCCGGACGGCAGCGTCATCGACGGCCCCGGCGAGCAGGGCATGCTCTACGTCGCGGGCGACTCGGTGTGCACCGGCTACTGGTGCCGTACGGAGATCAACCGCGCGGTGTTCCAGGGCCGCTGGATGCGCACCGGAGACCAGTACGTCCGCGGCGAGGACGGGTCGTGGACCTGCCTGGGCCGGGCCGACGACGTCCTCAAGGTCGGGGGTATCTGGGTCTCCCCCGGCGAGGTCGAGACCCGCCTGCTGGAGCATCCGGGGCTCGCGGAGGCGGTCGTCGTCGGGATCCCGGACGACGACGGGCTGGACAAGCCGGTCGCGTTCGTCGTGCCCCGCGACCCGGCGGCGGCGCCGTCGGAGGCCGAGCTGGTCGCGTTCTGCCGCGAGGGGCTGGCCTCGTTCAAGCGGCCGCGCGCCGTGGTCACCGTCGACGAGCTGCCCAAGACCCCCACCGGGAAGATCCAGCGCTACCGGCTGCGCGCGCACGCCGCCGCGCTGCCGGGGGCCACGGGGCACCCCGGCGATCCGGAGACGGTGGTCTGAGGACCGTCCGGGGTGTCTCGATGTTGGACGTTCGCTCGACCCGGGCCGCTCCGCCGGGGTTCACTCGGCGGACACACCGACGGCGAGGAGGCCGGCGTGGACACGTGGGACTGGATCCCGGAGACCCCCGCGACCTGGGACGACCGGAAGGGCCGGGTGCTCGACGGTCTCGACCCCGCGCTGTTCGGCCTCGGCCGTCCCGGCGACGGCGACCCGCTCGGCGACGAGTGGTGGCGCGTCGAGGACACCGACGGCACGGCCGTCGCCTACGGCCGGCTCGACGGCAGCTGGGGTGACGCCGAGATCCTGGTCCTCGTCGCCCCCGCGGCCCGGCACTCCGGCGTCGGCTCGTTCGTGCTGGAGCGGTTGGAGGCCGAGGCGGGCCGGCGGCGGCTGAACTACCTCTACAACGTCGTGCCGCACGGCCACCCCGACCCCGAGCCGGTGACCGCCTGGCTCACCGCACGCGGCTTCGCCCGCAACGACGTCGGCGAGCTGCGCAAGCAGGTCCCGGCCGCGCTGGTGCAGAACCAGGGCTGAGCCGGCCGGGCCACACCCCGACACTCCACACTCTTCCGTCGCCACGTCATCTGGTTGTAGTCTTTGATGGCCGCAACGACGCGTGGAGGAGCGGAGTCCATGAGCAGTGCAGACCCGTCCGTCGACCCGGACGACGGAGACGTCCCGCCGGTGGACTTCGACCGCGACCCGTCGGGCTACCGGCACTGGCAGCTCGCGCTCGACCCGCACGACCCCACGGTCGCGTACGTGAAGCTCGACGTCGACGAGGCGGGCGGCCTCGTCCCCGGCTACGAGCTGAAGATGAACTCCTACGACCTCGGCGTCGACATCGAGCTCTACGACATCACCCAGCGGCTGCGGTTCACCCATCCCCGGGTCAGGGCCGTCGTGTTGACCAGCGCCAAGGACCGCAACTTCTGCGCGGGCGCGAACATCCGGATGCTCGCCGGGTCCTCGCACCCGTGGAAGGTGAACTTCTGCAAGTTCACCAACGAGACCCGCAACGGCATCGAGGACGCGACCGCGTACTCCGGCCAGACCTGGATCGCCGCCGTCAACGGCACGGCCGCCGGCGGCGGCTACGAGATGGCGCTGGCCTGCGAGCGGATCCTGCTGATCGACGACAATTCCTCCACCGTCGCACTGCCCGAGGTCCCGCTGCTCGGCGTGCTGCCCGGCACCGGCGGCCTCACCCGCGTCACCGACAAGCGCCGCGTCCGCAAGGACCGCGCCGACGTGTTCGCCACGAGGTCCGAGGGCTTCGGCGGGAAGCAGGCCGTCGAGTGGAAGCTCGTCGACGAGGTGATCCCCAAGCGCCGCTGGGACGAGACCGTGGCCGAGCGGGCCGTCGAGGCCGCGGCGGCGTCGACGCGGCTGCCCGCGGACGACGGGATCGAGCTGCCCCCGCTGGAGCGCACCGAGACCGCCGACGGCATCACCTACCCGCACGTGCGCGCGGAGTTCGACCGTGACCGGGGCCTGGTGGAGATCACCGTCGACGGGCCGGGGGGCGGTGTCCCGGAGAGCATCGAGCGCGTGCACGCCCTCGGCGCGGACTTCTGGCCGCTGGCCATGACCCGCCAGCTCGACGACCTGATCCTGCGGCTGCGCAGCAACGAACCCGAGCTGGGCACCTGGGTGATCCGCACCCGGGGCGACGTCGAGGACGCGCTGGCCTTCGAGCGCGTCATCGAGCAGCACTCGGGCGACGACTGGCTGGTCAACGAGATCCGGCACTATTTCAAGCGCACGCTCAAGCGCCTGGACGTCACCAGCCGCAGCCTGATCGCGCTGGTCGAGCCGGGCTCCTGCTTCGCCGGTGCGCTGCTGGAGCTGGCCCTGGCGTGTGACCGCCAGTACATGCTCGACGGCACGATCGAGGGCGACGAGCAGGGCGACGAGGCCCAGATCATGCTCACGGCGTCGAACTTCGGCACCTTCCCGATGCCCAACGGGCCGTCCCGGCTCGCGAGCCGCTTCCACGGCGACGACGACCACGTCGCCACGCTCCGCAAGGAGGTGGGGCGCCGCCTCACCGCGGGCGAGGCGCTGGAGCTGGGCCTGGTCACCGACGCCCCGGACGACATCGACTGGGACGACGAGGTCCGCATCATGCTCGAGGAGCGGGCCTCGCTCTCGCCGGACGCGCTGACCGGGATGGAGGCCAACCACCGGTTCGTCGGGCCGGAGACGATGGAGAGCCGCATCTTCGGCCGGCTCACCGCCTGGCAGAACTGGATCTTCGTGCGCCCGAACGCCTCCGGGCCGGAGGGCGCACTGCGCAAGTACGGGACGGGCCGCAGGGCCGACTTCGACCGCAAGCGGGTGTGAGCCATGAGCATCGACTACTCCGAGAAGATCCCCAACAACGTCGACCTCGCCGGGGACCGCAAGCTGCAGCGCGCCCTGGAGTCCTGGCAGCCCAACTTCCTCACCTGGTGGAAGACGATGGGCCCGGCCGTGCCGACCCAGGACGTCTACCTGCGCACCGCCGTCGACGTCGGCAAGGAGGGCTGGGCGCAGTTCGGCCACGTCGCGATGGAGGAGTACCGCTGGGGCGTGTTCCTCGCCGAGCGCTCCGACGACCGCCGGATCGCCTTCGGCGAGAACCGCGGCGAGCCGGTCTGGCAGCAGGTGCCCGGCGAGTACCGCGCCGACCTGCAGCGCCTGATCGTCATCCAGGGCGACACCGAGCCGGCCTCGGTCGAGCAGCAGCGCCGCCTCGGCGAGACCGCCCCCAGCCTCTACGACCTGCGCAACCTCTTCCAGGTCAACGTCGAGGAGGGCCGCCACCTCTGGGCGATGGTGTACCTGCTGCACGCCTACTTCGGCCGCAACGGCCGCGAGGAGGCCGAGGCGCTGCTGCAGCGCAACTCCGGCGACCTCGACAGCCCTCGCATCCTCGGTGCGTTCAACGAGGAGACCCCGGACTGGCTGTCGTTCTTCATGTTCACCTACTTCACCGACCGGGACGGCAAGTACCAGCTCGGCACGTTGAAGGAGTCCGCCTTCGACCCGCTCTCGCGCACCTGCGAGTTCATGTTGAAGGAGGAGGCCCACCACATGTTCGTGGGCACCACCGGTATCGACCGGGTGATCCAGCGGACCTGCGAGCTGATGCGCTCCCACGACACCGCCGACATCGCCCCGCACGGCGGCATCCCGCTGGACGTGATCCAGAAGTACATCAACTTCCACTACTCGGTCAGCCTCGACCTGTTCGGCTCCGAGCAGTCGACGAACGCGGCGAACTACTTCACCGCCGGGCTCAAGGGCCGCTGGCAGGAGGAGCGGCGTCGCGACGACCACGTGCTGACCGAGGACGGCTACGGCATGGAGCAGGTCCGCGACGGCGGCGTCGTCACCGACGAGGTCCCGGCCCTGCTGGCGCTGAACCTGGACCTGCGCAACGAGTACGTGAAGGACTGCCAGTCCGGGCTGAAGCGCTGGAACCGCATCCTGGAGAAGAACGGGTTCGACGACCGCGTCTACCTCCCGCACGTCGGGTTCAACCGGCAGGTCGGGCTGTTCTCCTCCCACGAGCTCACCCCGAAGGGCGACCTGATCTCCGCCGATGTGTGGGCGTCCCGGCAGGACGACTGGCTGCCGTCGGAGGCGGACCGGACGTTCGTGCAGAACCTGATGCGCCCGGTCTACGAGCCCGGGAAGATCGCGGGCTGGATCGCGCCGCCGTCGAACGGGATCAACGGCAAGCCCTTCGAGTACGAGTACGTCCACCTCGCCTGATCGTCCACAGCGGACCGTTCACCGAGAGTGGTCACCGTTCGCCGAACGGGTGACCGTTCGCCGCCCGTCGCGCTCGCGCGCCCCCGGATCGGGCCCGTTGACTGAGCCCGTGATCACAGGACGGGGTGCGGCGGGCACACAACGCGACGGCGACACCGCCGACCGGGTCGACGACCGGGTCGGCGGCGCAGGTGTGGCCGCCCGGTTCGGCCGCGACGCCGCCGACGACGCGTCGCCCCCGGTGTTCGGCACCGCCCCGTGGGGCTACCGGCGGGCCGGGGTCGACGCCTGGGCGAGCTGGGTCGCCCGCCTCGTGGAACAGGGCCGCCGGGAGACCGTCCGGGCGGACAGCGCGGAGGCCACCCTGCAGGCGACCCTGCAACGCCTCGACGAGCTGGAACGACGGCACGACCCGGCCCCTGCGTCCCCGATCCCTCCGTCCCCGGAGGCCGCGTCCCCGGAGGCCGCGTTCCCCGAGGTCGCGGGTACGGGTTCACCGGACACGGGATCGAACGCTCCGGGCACCTCGGGCACCGGCGCCCCGGCCGCGCTGCCCCGGCGTCGTCCCGGTGCGGCGGGCGCCCCCG
>NZ_WWFY01000916.1:0-14080 GCF_009864975.1 Pseudonocardia sp. SID8383 | reverse complement strand
GCGCCCGCACCGACCACCCCCGCCCCCGCGGCGGCCGCCCCGAGCAGCAGCACCGCCGCGGCACCGGCCGGCATCGCCGCCGTCGACGACGTCCCGGTCGGCGGCGGCCGGGTCTTCGCCGAGCAGAAGGTCGTCGTGACCCGCCCGGACGCGGACACCGTCCTGGCGTTCGACGCGACCTGCCCGCACCAGGGCTGTCTCGTCGACCAGGTCTCCCCGGCCGGCATCTCCTGTCCCTGTCACGGCAGCCTGTTCGCCGTCTCCGACGGGGCCCCGCTCGACGGCCCCGCCCAGGCCCCGCTCACCTCGCGACAGGTGCGGGTCGAGGGCGGGCAGGTGGTCCTGGCCTGACCGGCAGCCCGCGGGACCGGCCCCGGCCCGGCGGACCCACACCGTCGTGATCGTCGCGGGTCGGAGCTCTGCCTGCGCGATCGCGTTCGCGTTCGCGTTCGCCCGGGAGAGCGGCCGCCCGCTGAGAGCCCCGCGGGCGAACGACGGACTCGGCTGGTCCCGACGGCCGAACGCATTCCCATCCGTCGCGCTCGCGGGTCCGTCCACCGGTCGGGGTCTCAGCTCGCGAACAGCGGCCCCCGTCGGTCCGTAGCGTGCGGTCCGCACCGGTTCCGTGGCCGCTCCCCGACTTCCGCGCCGCGCGACACGTCGCCGGATCCGGCGACGCTCCCCGTCGCCGGACCCGCGCGTCCTGGCCGCGGTGCCGGAGGACCGCCGTGCCCGGGACCTCGACCCCGGGCACGGCGGTGCACACCGCCGACGGAAGGCCCCCCATGAGCACGTCCGAGACCCGTACCGACACCCCCGCCGCCCGCGTGCCCGCCCCGCGTCGTGCCGACCGCGGCGAGCGCTGGACCGAACGGCTGGGTTGGGAGGAGTCCCCGGACCGGGAGTCCCGGGTCAGCCGAGGGTGAACGGGTCGCGGGTGCCGCCGGACAACTCCACCCACACCGACTTGTTCTCCAGGTACTCCTCGACGGCCGCGACGCCGTTCTCCCGGCCGAGCCCGGAGTGCCCGAACCCGCCGAACGGGACGCTCGGCGCCACCACCCGGTAGGCGTTGATCCACACCGTGCCGGCCCGGATCCGTCCGGCGACGCGGTGCGCCCGGTGCACGTCCTTCGTCCACACCGCGCCGGCCAGGCCGTACGGGGTGTCGTTGGCCAGCTTCACGGCCTCGTCCTCGTCGGTGAAGGTGAGTGCCGCGAGCACCGGGCCGAACACCTCCTCCCGGTAGACCGTGGACTCGGGCGTCACCCCGGTGATCACCGTCGGCTGCACGAAGTAGCCGCCCAGCCCGGACTCCGCGGCCCCGCCGTAGGCGATGGTGTTGCCCTCCGCCTTCGCCGTCTCCAGGTAGCCGAGGACCTTCTCGTACTGCGGCCCGTTCGCGACGGGGCCCATCTCGGTGTCCTCGGCGTTCGGGTCGCCGAGCGCGATGGTCGCCGCGCGCTCGGCGATGAGCCGGACGAGCTCGTCGTGGACGTCGGCGTGCACGATCAGCCGCGACCCCGCCATGCAGGTCTGGCCGGTCGCGGCGAACACGCCGGCGATGACCCCGTTCGCGGCCGACTCCAGGTCGGCGTCGGGGAACACGACCTGCGGGGACTTGCCGCCCAGCTCCAGGGTGACCTTGTTCAGGTTCGCAGCGGCCGCCTTCGCGATCGACCGCCCGGTCGCGGTGGAGCCGGTGAACGCGACCTTGTCGACGCCCGGGTGCCCGGCCAGGTGCGCGGCGGTGTCCCGGTCGTTCGTGGTGACGACGTTGACCACACCGGCCGGGATCCCGGCCTTCTCGATCAGCTCGGCCCACTTCAGCGTCGAGGCGGGCGAGTGCTCCGACGGCTTCACGACGATCGTGCAGCCCGCGGCCAGCGCGGGCGCGACCTTCCAGGTCATCAGCAGCAGCGGGGAGTTCCACGGCGTGATCGCCGCGACGACGCCGACCGGCTCCTTGCGCGTGTAGACCAGGTAGTTCGGGTTCGGCGCCGGGATCTGGCGGCCCTCGATCGTCGGGGCGATCCCGGCGTAGTAGTGGTACCAGCCGCCGAGCCCGCTCAGCTGGCCGATCATCTCCCGGTACAGCTTCCCGGAGTCGTTGACCTCGGTCCGGGCCAGCGCCTCGGCGTTCTCGGTGATCAGGTCGCCCAGCCGGCGCAGGCAGGCGGCGCGGGCGAACGGGGTCATCGCGCCCCACTCGCCGTCGAGCGCGGTGCGGGCGGCGGCGACGGCGGTGTCGACGTCGTCGGGGCCGCAGTCCGGCACGGTCGCCCATGGCGCTCCGGTGAACGGGTTCTGGGTCTCGAAGGTGCGGCCCGACGCCGCGTCGGACGGCTTGCCGCCGATCAGCATCCTGAAGGTCTCGAGCTCGGCCATGGACGGTCCTCTCTCCAGCGGCTCCGGTGGCGCACGTCCTCGCCGGTGACCCTACGAACCCGGGCCGCGATCCGCAGCCGGTGCAGGATGGGCACATGGCACTCGATCTGCACCATGTCGTGGACGGTCCGGCCGACGGACCGGCCGTGCTGTTCGGCCCGTCGCTGGGGACCGACCTGCACCTGTTCGACGCCCAGGTGGCGGCCCTGTCCGACCGCTTCCGATGCGTCCGGTTCGACCTGCCCGGCCACGGCGACTCGGCCCCCGTCACCGGTGACCTCACGATCTCCGAGCTCGGCCGCGGCGCGCTCGCCGCCGCCGACGCCGCCGGGATCGGGGACTTCCACTACGTCGGCGTCTCGATCGGCGGGGCGATCGGCCAGTGGCTCGGCGTGCACGGTGGGGAGCGGGTGCGCAGCATCGCGGTCCTGGCGACGGCGGCTCGCTTCCCGAACCCGGACTCGTGGCCGCAGCGCGCGGCGACCGTGCGGGCCGACGGCACGGCCGCGATGGTCGGCTCCCGGCCCGGGACCTGGTACGTCGAGACCTGGGCGCAGCGCGACCCGGCCGGTGAGCGGCGGCTGCTGGACATGCTGCGCGCCGCGGACGACGAGAGCTACGCCGCCTGCTGCGCCGCCATCGGCGCCTTCGACATCCGCGCCGAGCTGGGTGCGGTCTCGGTGCCGGCGCTCGTCGTGGCGGGGGCGGACGACCCGGCGACGCCGCCGTCGTCGCTGCACGAGATCGCCGACGCGATCCCCGGCGCCCGCTACGCCGAGGTCGCCGACTCGGCACACCTGCTGAACTACGAGCGCCCCGACGAGGTGAACGCCCTGCTCACCGAGCACCTGCCCGGCAGCTGACGTCGATCAGTACCTGAGTGCGGTCCCGACCGGGGCGCACCGCGCTCAGGTACTGATCGACACGGCGGGGGACGGGGTGTCAGGGCGTCCGGGTGGCGCGGCGGGCGCGGTAGGCGGCGACGTGCGCGCGGTTCGCGCAGTTGCCGGTGTCGCAGAACCGCTTGGACCGGTTGCGGGACAGATCGACCAGCACGGCGTCGCAGTCCTCGGCGGCGCAGCGGCGCAGCCGGGACAGATCGTCGCCGCGTACCAGGTCGACGACCGACATCGCGATCTCCGCGCCCATCCGGTCCGCGAGCGGCGCGTCCTGGGGCGTGACGTGCAGGTGCCAGTCCCAGCCGTCGTGCCGCGCGAGGTGGGGGCGCGCGTCGGTCTCGGCGAGGATCGCGTTGACCAGCGTGACGGTGCCGTCGCGGTCGGGGCCGTCGTCGTCGCCGTGGGCGGGCCACAGCCCGGCCAGCCGCTCGCGGAGCGCACGGACGGCCCGGCGCTCGTCGTCGGAGCCGGAGCGGCGCCCCGAGTACGGCTGCTCGGCCAGCCACGCCGCGAAGCCCGGCACGTCGTCGAGCGGGTCCGGCTCGGCCCGACGGGTGTTCACCAGCGCCGCGGCCGCCGCGAGCAGCACCTGGGTGTCATGGGCGAATTCCATGTTGACCCCTGACATGGTCGGTTCCTAGTGTCAGGAGTCTATGGGTGCTTCGGTCGTGACACGGGATCACATGGTCCGCGGGCTGATGTGGGCGCTGGTCTCGGCCGCCGCGTACGGCTTCTCCGGACCGCTCGGCGCGGCGTTCCTGGAGGCGGGCTGGTCGCCCGGGCTCACGACGCTGCTGCGCATCGCGGGCGCCGCCGTCCTGCTGCTCCCGGTGACGGTCGTGATGCTGCGCCGGCACCCGCTCAGCGCGCCGAACGCCCGCAAGGTCCTGCTCTACGGCCTGGCCGCCGTCGCCGGTGTCCAGCTGTGCTTCTTCCAGGCGTTGCAGCACCTGTCGGTGGGCGTCGCGCTGCTGCTGGAGTTCCTCGCGCCCGTGCTGCTCGTCGGCTGGACCTGGGCGCGGACCCGGCGCACCCCGGCCGCGGTGACGCTCGTCGGCTGCCTGGTCTCACTCGCCGGGCTCGTGCTGGTCGTCGACCCGTTCGGACCCCAGCGCGTCGACCTGACGGGAATCCTGTGGGGCCTCGGCGCGGCGGTGTGCGTGTGCGTCTACTTCGTGCTGCCCGGCGGCGACGACGAGGGCGGCGTCCCGCCGCTGCTGATGATCTCCGGGGCGATGGTCGTGGGTGCGGTGACACTCACAGTGACCGGTCTGCTGGGCATCACACCGTGGCGGGTGGGGGAGTCCAGCGGCCGGCTGGCGGGGGTCGACGTGTCCTGGCCGGTGCTGCTGGGGATGCTCGTCGTGCTCGCGACGGCGCTGCCGTACCTCACGGGGATCATCGCCATCCGACGGCTCGACACGCGCGTCGCCTCGTTCGTGGGGTTGTCCGAGGTGATGTTCGGGGTGCTGGCGGCCTGGGTGCTGATCGCGCAGGTGCCGACCCTGGTCCAGGTGGGTGGTGGGGTGCTGATCCTCGGGGGGATCGTGCTGATCCGGCGGGCGGAGAACCGGGTCGCGGCGACGCCGAGTGAGATCGCCACCCAGGGCTGACGGGGCAGAGCGCCCGTGGATCTCGCACGTCGGGACCTGTTGCGTTCCCGGCGGAGCAATCATCAACCTGGGCTTCGCGGCTCGTGATTCGACGCTGTTCGGTCACGGAATCTGGATCCACCCGATCGTGTCTCCGGGGTGCGTGGGGCGTGTGATGCACCACCCACTAGCCTCGACGCGGATTTGACCTGCGTGGGTGCCCAGCGGGTCGTGGGATCGAACGAATCGAGATTGTCGTGTCGCTGCCCGGCCGCTTCCGAACCAGCTCGTTCTGCCTCGACGGCGGCTGTGTCGCCGTGGCGCCGACAGGCGACGGGCGCGTTGAGATCGCTTCGACGCTGGATGCCAGTGCTACGCCGATCGCATTCACGCGGGCGGAGTGGGATGCCTTCGTGGCCGGCGTCAAGGTCGGCGAGTTCGACTCGCAGGTCCTGCACCCCTGAGCGTTCAGCTCGCCAGGTCCGCGAGGTAGTCGCGGCTCGCCTGGGGGGACAGTGCTCCCTGCAGCACGTCCGACCAGATCGATCGGTATGTGTCTACTTCGACCGGTGTGTCGAAGTAGGCGTCGTGACCGGTGCTCTCCACATTGACGACGGTCCAGTCCGATGTGGTCTCGCGAGGCTCGAAGATCGCGAAAGTGCTCACCGCCCGCGTGTACCCGGCGGTGAACGGGAGGATCTGGACCTCGATGTTCGGCTGCTCGGCGCGCTCCAGGATGTGTCGGACCTGCCCGCGGAGAACTGCACGATCGCGACCTCGGTGCAGCGCGCTCTCGTCCATGACGGCGTGCAGGATGAGGGGCGGGGCGTCCTGGCGAGCGGGATCCACCACTGCCTGCCGGCCGATTCGGATCTCGACCAGTCTGTCGAGCTCGGCCGGAGATGCCGCGGGAAACGCATCGGACAGAATGCCGCGCGCGTAGGCCTCGGTCTGGAGCAGGCCTGTGATCGGTGTGCTGAACATCAGCTCGGAGGCCGATTCGGCCTCGAGCGAGATGAACATGTCGAGATCGGCAACGGCGACAGTCGAATTGAACGGTTGCCACCATCCGGGTGACTTTGCGTCGGTTGCCCACGACAGGAGCTGCTCTCGTGATTCGGGCGAGGCATCGTAGATCTCCAGGAGATCCCGGACGTCGCGGTACTTGGGTTCCACCTGACCCGTCTCGATGCGCGAGAGCTTCGACGCCGACATCTCCAGAAGCTTCGCGATGTCGCCCAGTTGCTTCTTCCGGCGCACCCGAAGTTGTTTCAGGGCCCAGCCGAGACGTCGGCGAATGACGACGGGGCCGTGTGTCACGGTCATCCCGACCTCCTCGTGATCACGAGCGTGTCGAGCGTAGCTCCGGACCACCGTAGCCATCCTGCAATTGCAGACGAAGTCTTGCATTTTGACCTGGTGCAAGTAGCCACTCGCACCGCATACTCGACTCCCAGATCCTGGACAGCGGTCACCACCGCTGAAGGGGGTGCGCCATGCACGACCATGACGGCACCACACACGGTCCCGAGATCCCCACCCCGCCGCACCGGAGCGGAGGTGGCACACCATGACCACCTCGCTGATCGTCGTCGGCGGAGTCCTCGCCCTCATCTGGTTCTCCGTGCTCATCGGTATGTCGGTGGACACCGAGAACCAGCGACGGCAGTGGAAGCGGATCGCCGCCGAACGCCGGGACCGCTGGGAGGAACGGCAGCTGCTCCTCCGCAGCTGCCCCCGGCTGGACTGTCCGCTCCGGCGCCCCGGCTGACCGGCAGGCCCGGGCCCGAGGGGAGCGCCGTGATGCAGGTCGTCGACCACGAGCCGCACGCCTGGTTCCTGCTGCGCGACGACGCCGGGACCTACCTGGACGTGAACTGCTCGCACGGCCCGGTCGGGTACTCGGTGCTCCTGGAACTCGACGACGACGAGCGGCGGGCCCTCGACGGGGGCGGACGCGGCTACCTGGACGATCTCGCCGCGACCGTCGCGTACCGGGTCCGATCGCCGTTCCGGGACCGCGACCTGACCCGCGCCCGCGGCCACGAGGTGACCGCGGCCGTCGCTGCGTGGCGCTCCGGTGGCGCGACGGACTGAGCCGTGTGGCGCTCCGGTGGCGCGGAGGACCCGGGCCTCAGCCCGCGGCGACCGCCTGCGCGACGGCCTGCGGGGTCGCGTCGACCTGGGTGCCGTCGACCTTCACGGTCGGAGTGCCGGACACGCCGTCGCGCAGCGACTGCTGGGTGAGCTGGGTGACCCACGGCGCGTAGCGCTGGTCGTCGACGCACTGGGCGAAGTCGCCGCCCGCGCCGACCTTCTGCCCGAGCGCGACCAGCTGCTCGTTCGGGAGCCCGGCGCCGCCCTCGGCGGGCTGGTTGTCGTAGAGCTCCTTCTCGAACTGCGGGAACACCCCGGCCGCGGCGGCGCATCCGGCCGCGGCGCCCGCACGGGTCGAGTACCGGGTCGACGACGCCCGGTCCAGGATGGCGATCGGGTGGTAGACGATCTTCGCCTGGCCCGAGGACACGATCTGGTCGAGCGTCTGCCCGGCCTGTGCCTCGAACTGCTTGCAGATCGGGCACTGGAAGTCGAGGTAGATGTCGATCGTCTTCGGGGCCGCCTCGTTGCCGACGGTCACGCCCTGCGCGGACGCGTTCGCCGGGACCGCGATCCCGCCGCCGGAGTTCTTCCAGTAGACGCCGACACCGACGACCGCGGCGAAGGCCACCACGACGATCAGCGCGATCACCGTGAACTGCGACGGTCCCTCCCTCGCGGTGAGCGGGTTCTTCGCCGCCGCCTTCCGCTTCCCGGTGGCCATCAGGGTTCCTCCTCGGACGTCCGCGTACCCCACTCCCGACGACCAGTTGTACGCCCTGTCGCCCCGCAACGGTTCGGCGGGGCGCCGGTCCGCCGCAGGTCAGGGGCCCGGGTGGCGGATCTTCGATCGCGTGTAGAACCATGGGGTCGTGAGTACCGACAGCGCCGTGGACCGGACCGTGGGGGAGACGGACGTCCGTACGGTCGAGCTCAAGATCGACGGCATGACCTGCGCGGCCTGCGTCGGACGGGTCGAGCGCAAGCTCGGCAAGCTCGACGGCGTCGACGCGACCGTCAACCTCGCCACCGAGCGCGCGCTGGTCCGGTACCCGTCGGCGACCCCGGTCGCGACCCTGGTCGAGACGGTCCGCAAGGCCGGCTACGGCGCCACCGAGATCCGCCCGACCGACACCGGCGACGAGGCCACCTCCGACGACACCGCGCTGCGCCGGCTGCGGACCCGGATGGCCGTCGCACTCATCCTGTTCATCCCGCTGGCCGACCTGTCGCTGGCGATGTCGCTGGTCCCGTCGCTGCGCTTCCCCTACTGGCAGTGGGTGGTCGTCGCGCTGGCGCTGCCCGTCGTCGGCTGGGCGGCGTGGCCGTTCCACCGCACCGCCGTGCTGAACCTGCGCCACGGGACGACGTCGATGGACACCCTCGTCTCGCTCGGCGTGATCTCGGCGTCGGCCTGGTCGCTGGGGGAGATGGCCTTCCTCGACACCCGGCAGACCCTCACCGGGTGGGACGCGGTGCTGCACCCGTCCGGCCCGCTCTACCTCGAGGTCGCCGCCGGGGTCACGACGTTCGTGCTGGCCGGGCGGTACTTCGAGGCCCGCGCCCGCCGTACCGCCGGGCGTGTCATGCGCTCGCTCGCCGCGCTGGAGACCGACGAGGTCACCGTCCTGTCCGGGGGGACGGAGTCCCGCATCCCCGTGCGACGGCTGCGGGTGGGCGACCGGTTCCTGGTGCGGCCGGGCGAGCGGGTCGCCGCCGACGGCGTCGTCGAGACCGGGCGGGCCGCCGTCGACACGAGCGCGATGACCGGCGAGCCGGTCCCGGTCGAGGTCGGGCCGGGCGACGCCGTCACCGGTGGCACGATCGCCGCGGGCGGGCGTCTGGTCGTCGTCGCCGAGCAGGTCGGCGCGGACACCCGGCTCGCGCGGATGATCGCGGCCGTCGAGCGCGCGCAGACCGAGAAGTCCGCGACGCAGCGGCTGGTCGACCGGGTGTCGTCGGTGTTCGTGCCGGTGGTGCTGGCGCTGGCGCTGCTCACCCTCGGGGGCTGGCTGCTGGCCGGCGCCGGCTGGGCCGGTGCGCTGGCGCCCGCGATCGCCGTGGTGATCATCGCCTGCCCCTGCGCGCTGGGGCTGGCGACGCCGACCGCGCTGATGGTCGCGACCGGCCGCGGCGCCGAGCTGGGGATCTTCGTGAAGGGGCACCGGGCGCTGGAGACCACCCGGGCCGCCGACACCGTCGTCCTCGACAAGACCGGCACCCTGACGACCGGGCGGATGGCCGTGGTCGAGGTCGCCGCCCTCCCGGGTACGGACGCGGCGCGGCTGCTGGCCCGCGCCGCCGCGGTCGAGAGCGGGTCCGAACACGCCATCGCCGCCGCGATCCGGGCCCACGCCGGACCGGACGTCCCGGCGGTGGAGGACTTCGTCGCGCTGCCCGGGCTCGGCGCACGCGGCACCGTCGACGGCCGCACCGTCTCCGTCGGGCGTCCCCCGGAGGACACGGGCGCGCTCGCGTCGCGCCTCGCGGAGTGGGAGGCGGCCGGGCACACCGTCGTCGCCGTGCACGTCGACGACGCCCTCGCCGGGCTGGTCGCGCTGGCCGACCCGGTGAAGGAGTCCGCGCCGGTCGCGGTGGCCGAGCTCGTCGCGATGGGGCTGCGCCCGGTGCTGCTGACCGGTGACCGGCCCGCCGCCGCGCACGCCGTCGCCCGGGCCTGCGGGATCACCGAGGTCGTCGCCGGGGCGCTGCCCGACGGCAAGGTCGACCACGTCCGTGCGCTGCAGGGGCAGGGCCGCACCGTCGCCATGGTCGGCGACGGCGTGAACGACGCCGCCGCGCTCGCCGCGGCCGACCTGGGCATCGCCGTCGGCTCGGGCACCGACGTCGCCCTGGAGGCCGCCGACGTCGTGCTCGTGCGCGACGACCTGCGCGTGCTCCCGGCGACCGTCGAGCTCGCCCGCGCCACGATGGGCACCATCCGCGGGAACCTGTGGTGGGCGTTCGGCTACAACACCGCGGCGATCCCCATCGCGATGGCGGGACTGCTGAACCCCCTGCTCGCCGGGGCTGCGATGGCGCTGTCGTCGTTCCTGGTCGTCACCAACAGCCTGCGGCTGCGGAAGGCGGCGAGCTGGGCCGACGGCACCCTCGGCGGGACGCGCACCCCGGTCGGCGAGGAGTCGACCGACTACGTGGAGCCCACGGTCCACACCCCCTGACGGGTCCCCACACCCGTCGCAGCGGGTGTGGACGGCCGCCGGAGGGGGTGGGCGGGCGCGGTCGTCGGAATACGGCGACCCGTCCCGCGGCTGATCCGGGGGTGACCGCACCCCTGCCCGATGCGATCGACACCCGCCTCGACCGGATGCCGGCCGGTCGGAGTGGCAGCTGCGGCGGTCCCGCTGCTCCCGGGTGACCGACGGCGCGACGGCCACGGTGCTCCGCGACGCCACCGGGTCCGTCTTCCTGCACGAGGGCCGCGCCCCGGTCCGCACGACGACCGGCTGCTGGACGACCGTCGCGGCGGGGAGCTCGTCCTGGTCCCGCGGCCGGGGGACCAGAAGGTCCGCGGCGAGGACGGGGCGGACCTCGCCGCCGTCTGTTCGCCGGGCCTGACCCGGCTGAGGGCGATCGCCGCGACGGCGTGAGCGCGACCGGCGCTCAGCCGCCCCGGCGCATCTGCTCCAGCATCGCGTTGTAGGCCTTCAGCTCGGCGTCGTCGTCCCGCTCGGCCTGCCGGTCCTTGCGGGCCGCCTCCCGGGAGTCGTCGCGCGACCACTGCACCACCAGCGTGACCATCACCAGCAGCATCGGGATCTCGCCCGTCGCCCAGGCGATGCCGCCGCCGGTGCGCTGGTCGTCGAGCAGGTCCAGCCACGGCAGCCCGACCTGGCGGTAGAAGTTCTCCCCGAGCACCGTCGAGGAGCTCATCACCGCGACGCCGAAGAACGCGTGGAACGGCATCGTCGCGAGCATGACCGCGAGCCGCCCCAGGTGCGGCAGCCGGTGCGGGGCGGCGTCGACGCCGATCAGCGGCCAGAAGAAAAGGTAGCCGGCCAGCACGAAGTGCAGGTTCATCAGCTGGTGGGTCCAGTGGAACCGCAGCGCCCCGTCGAACAGCGGGGTGAAGTACAGGACGTAGAACGAGCCGACGAACAGCACCGCCGCGAACGCCGGGTGGGTCATGACCTTCGCGACGCGCGAGTGCACCGCGGCGAGCAGCCACTCCCGCGGGCCGGGTGGGTTGCCGCGGCCCGCCGGGCGCAGCACCCGCAGCGCGAGCGTGACCGCGCCGCCGAGGCTCAGCAGGATCGGCGCGAGCATGTTCAGCGTCATGTGGCTGATCATGTGGACGCTGAACATGGACGGGGAGTAGAAGCCCAGCCCCGACGACGTCGCCAGCAGCAACGTCGCGCAGCCCAGCAGCCAGGCGACGGTGCGCCCGACCGGCCACACCACCCCGCGGGACGCGAGCCGGCGCACGGCCACCAGGTACAGCCCGGCCAGCACCAGCGCACCGGTGCCGAACAGCAGGTTCCAGCGCCAGTCGGTCAGCACCGTGAGCGCGGAGAACGGTCGGACGATGTCCCAGCCGATCAGGGTCTGCAGTGCCGAGTCGTCGGCGACGACGAACCGCGGCGGCACCAGCCGGATGCTCGCGACGCCCAGCGTCGCCACCACCGCCCCCAGCGCCGCGACCACCGGCAGCAGCCGGCCCGGGACCGGCCCGCCCGGGGCGGCGACGAGCCCGCGGACCAGCAGCGCGGTCAGTGGGACCAGGGCCGCGAGCAGCACCGCGACGACCACGGCGACCTGCACGTAGGCCGACCCGCCGAGCGGCCCGGCGTCGGTCACCACCAACTGGAAGACGATCTCACCGGCCAGGTACACGACCCCGCCGACGGCGAGCAGCCCGCGGACCCGGCCCACGGTCCGTCCCTCGACGACGCCGCCGTGCGCGCGGAATGCGGCCAGCGCGGCGACCAGCCCGAGCCAGGCGGTCCCGGCGACGGCGCGCAGCACGTTCGCGTCGCCGCTCCAGTCGTGCCCGGCTCCGGTCGCGGCCGGGTGGACCGCGGCGGGTATCGCCATCGCGCACGCGGCGACCAGGCCGAGCGCGGCGACGGCCTTCCAGCTCAGCGAGAACGCCGCCCCGAGGGCGACGAGCAGCAGCAGCGCCCCGGCGAGCGCCCAGCCCAGCGGCTCCTCGATCGTCGCGGCGGCGCCGAGCCACCCGAACGGGCCCACCGACGCCAGGACACCGGGGGAGTTGCCGGTCATGTCGGCCACCGACAGCCAGCCCGCGGCGATCGCCGACACCCCGGCGACGGTGGCGGCCAGGGTGCCCCGGCGCAGCGCGCGGTAGCCGTGGACGTCGACCGTCCCGGACCTCTGCGGCGCCGCGACCAGGCCGCCGACCAGCAGCGACCCGGCGGCGAGCGCGGTCGCGGCGACGGCCAGGACCTTCGCGACGACCGTCGCGGCCTTCAGGCCCGGCTCGGGCACCGGCAGCCCGCTCTGCCGCCAGAAGCCGTCGTCGCCGATCGAGACGGCGACCGCGACGCCGGCGCACAGCAGCACCAGGGCGACCGTGAGCGCGGTCAGGAGGGCACGACGGTCGCGCCGCGCCGGCACCGCCGGTGCGGGCTGCGCACCACCGGCCGCATCGGTCGTCGCCTGCTCCGTGCTCGCGCTCACCGAGAACCCCTCCGCAGGTGGTCACCGGGCACGTACCGCGCCCGTGTCACCTCCGATGGTCCCCGCCCGGCCCGGCGCGCGCCGCACCGGGTCGGACGGGTCACGTCAGTTCCCGGTGATCCCGGACCACCAGCGCTGGATCGACTCCCAGAAACCCTGCGCGTCCTGACCGATCTGGCCGGGATCGGGCAGGTTCGACGGCAGCGACGGCAGCTCGCTCGGCAGCGACGGCAGGTTCGACGGGAGAGAGGGCAGACCCGACGGCAGACCCGGGATGTTGCTCGGCAGCTGGATGCCGCCGTCGTTCTCGCTGGTCGGGGCCTCGGTCGTCGTCTCGGTGGTGGGCGGTGCGCTGGTCTCGGTGGTCGGCGGGGCCTGGGTGTCGGAGTCGCCGTTGCCGAACAGCAGGAACCCGAGGAGCAGCACCAGCAGCGCGACGACGAGCGCGCCGATCGCGATCCACTTGCCGATCCCCGACGAGCCGAGGTCACGCGGCTCCGGCTCCGGCTCCGGTGCGACGACCGGCGGAGCGACGGCGGCCGGCTCGGAGAGGATCTCGGCGACGCGGCGGGCGTCCGGACGTCGCTGCGGGTCGGTCGCGGTGGACCGGTCGATCGCCGTCCGCACCGGTTCGGGCACGTCCGCGGGCACCACCGGGGCGCGGTTCACGCGCTCGGCGGCGCCCTGCAGCCCCTGGCCCTGGTACTCCTGCCGCCCGGTCCAGGCCTCCAGCAGCACGAGGCCGAGCGCGTACACGTCGGTCGGCGGCCCGACCGGTCGGCCCTGGACCTGCTCAGGCGACAGGTACGCCGGTGTCCCGATGATCTCGCCGGCCGCGGTGTGGCCGTCGGCGCCGAGCAGGGCGGCGATGCCGAAGTCGGCGAGCCGGGCCCGGCCGTCGGAGTCGACGAGGATGTTCGACGGCTTGATGTCGCGGTGCGTGACGCCCTGCGAGTGGACGTAGGCCAGGGTCTGGGCGACCTCGGTGCCGATCCGGCGGATGTCCTCGGGCGGCAGGTCCTCGCGGGCGATGACGTCCTTGAGCGTGGGCCCGTCGACGAGCTCCATGACCAGGTAGGCGCGGTCGGCCTCGACGGCGAAGTCGTGCACCGCGACCAGCCCGGGGTGGCGCAGGTTCGCCATGACCTGCGCCTCCTGCTCGAAGCGCTGGTCGGCGCTCGGGTCGTCGGCCGCACCGAAGATCTTCACCGCGACCGGCCGGTTGAGCCGGGTGTCGGTGGCCCGGTGCACGTCGGACATCCCGCCCTGGCCGAGCAGCCCCTCCAGCCGGTACCGGCCGCCGAGCAGCTCGGGCTCGGTGATGGGAGCGGGCATCATCCGGGTCGCGTCCGGGCGCGACGGGCGCGACGCGCCGTGGGCGGCGGTCGGCGGGGCGCCGAGGTGGTGGGTCGGGGCCTCGCCGGGCCCGAGGCGCCGGGTGCC
>NZ_WWFY01000915.1:0-207 GCF_009864975.1 Pseudonocardia sp. SID8383 | reverse complement strand
TGGTCGTCGCCGACGACGGGTCCCCGGAGCCGCCCGACCCGGCCGCGCTCGCGGGGCCGGTCCCGGTGCGGGTGGTGACCCAGGACGACCGCGGGTTCCGCGCCGCCGCCGCGCGCAACCGCGGCGCCGCGCAGGTCGAGGGTGACGTCCTGGTGTTCCTCGACGCCGACACCGTCCCCGGGCCCGGCTTCGTCGCAGCGCTCACCG
>NZ_WWFY01000093.1:0-1125 GCF_009864975.1 Pseudonocardia sp. SID8383 | reverse complement strand
GTCGTGCCGCGGCTCGGGGACGCCGGGCACGTGCCGGGACGCGGCCCAGCCGCCCACGACCCACCGGCCGTCCGAGCTGCGGACGGGGCGGGCGAGGCGGACGCCGTCGACCTCGAGGTTCTCCAGGACCGTCGCCGACCAGGCGGCGACGACGTGGTCGGACACCGGCCGCAGCAGCACGTCGCCGCACTGCCAGGCCCGCTGGCCCGCCCACACGACGGGACGGGGGGACGTCTCGCGCACGCCGAAGGCGGTGCGGACGTGCTCGGGCAGGACGCTCGCGGCCGGCGCGGTGGCGAGCGTGCGGGCAGCGGTCACAGCGGGAACGGTACCCGCGTCATCGGCCCGCGATCGTCGCGCCACGCCCGAACCGCGCGACGCGCCACGACCGATCGGGTGAACGGTGGACCGATCGGGGCCGGTGGAGCGGCCACCGGGCCGCGCGCGGGGGCGCTCCCCACGGCCTCCAGGTGGACGGCTCCGTACGAGCCGGCCGCGGGCGGCCCCGTCAGTACCAGGAGCTGCCGCCGCCCTGGTCCGAGTCCGACCCCGACGACCCCGACGACCGCGAGCCGGAGTCCGAGGACGAGGAGCGGGAGCCGTCCGAGCTGCTGCTCCGCGACGACCCCGAGTCCGACGACCCCGAATCCGACGACCCCGAGTCCGAGGAGGACGAGGAGCCCGAGCCGGACGACCGGGACGACGACGAGCCCGAGTCCGACGACCGGGCGGACGAACCGGAGTCCGAGGACCGGGACGACCGCGACCCCGAGGACCCGGAGTCGGAGTCCGATCCGGAGGAGCGGGACCCGGAGGACCGTGAGTCCGATCCCGAGCCGTCGGAGGAGCCGGACGAGCCGCCGGACCGGGCCCCGGAGGACCCGCTGCGCTCGGCCATCTGCTCCGCCGCCTGCCGGTCGGCCTCCGCCAGCACCGGCGCCGCCGCCTCCCGCCCCATGGCGGACTCGACGTAGGACCCGGCCACGGCGCTGACGATGCCGCCGGAGCCGCGGCTCCCGCCGGACCCCTGCGCTCCCGAGCCGGAGCGCTCCGTGCCGGAGCTCTCCGACGGTGCGGTCGACGCGGGCGGGCTCGCAGCGGACGCGGCCGCGCGCGGCGAGGGCT
>NZ_WWFY01000010.1:0-2886 GCF_009864975.1 Pseudonocardia sp. SID8383 | reverse complement strand
CCGCGGCGGACCGCCGCCGCGGGCACCGCACCGGACGCCGACGCGCTCGTCCGCCGGCTCGCCGGGCTCGGTGCCCCAGAGCAGGACGAGATCCTGCTCGCGCTCGTGCGGGGCGGGGCCGCCGACGTGCTCGGGCACACCGACGCCACCGCGGTGGGGGTCCGTCAGCAGTTCCAGGAACTGGGGTTCGACTCGCTCACCGCGGTCGAGTACCGGAACCGGCTCAACGCAGCCACCGGGCTGCGGCTGCCCGCAACCCTGCTGTTCGACTTCCCGACCCCGGCCGAGGTCGTGCGGCATCTGCGGAGCAGGCTCGTCGTCGCCGAGCCCGCGGGCGCCGACGCCGTCCTCGCCGCGCTCGACGGCCTGGAGCGGGCCATCGCGGGCCTGCACGTCGACGACGAGGGGGAGCACCGCCGGGTCGCGGGCCGGATCGAGGTGCTGCGGACCAAGTGGGCCGGGCTGCACGCCGAGGACCGGCCGTCGGACCCCGACGGCGACGGCGCCGGGGACGACACCCTCGACGACGCCTCCGACGACGACATGTTCGCCCTGCTCAACGACGAGCTCGGGCTCGGCTGAGGTGCCTCCCGGGGGGGCGGGCCGGCCGGCGCGGTCGTCCCGCCCCCGAGGCCAGGACTAGGGATTCACCGGCCGCGGTGCCGGTTCACTGGCTACGTCGTCCGGCAGCACGCCGGGTGCGTCCGCGAGGAAGGAACCCCATGACGACGACCGCCACCGAGGAGAGCCTGTGGGTCCGGTGCTTCCACCCGGCACCGGAGCGGCCCGTGCAGCTCGTCTGCTTCCCGCACGCGGGCGGTTCGGCCTCGTTCTACTTCCCGGTCTCGGCGCAGCTGCAGACCACCGCGGAGGTGTTCGCCGTGCAGTACCCGGGCCGGCAGGACCGGCGCCGCGAGACCAGCCCCGGTGACCTCCACACCCTCGCCGACCAGGTCCACGGCGCGCTGCGGGACTCGCTGCGGGGCCACCGCCCTACGGTCTTCTTCGGCCACAGCATGGGCGCGACCCTGGCGTTCGAGGTCGCGCGGCGGCACGAGGCCCAGGGCGGGCGGATCGCCCACCTGTTCGCCTCCGGCCGGCGCGCACCCTCGCGTGTCCGTGACGAGCACGTGCACCGGCTGAGCGACGAGCAGATCGTCGAGGAGCTGAAGCTGCTGGCGGGTACCGACACCGCGCTGCTCGGCGACGACGAGATCCTCCGGATGATCCTGCCCGCAATCCGCAGCGATTACGAGGCGATCGAGACCTACCGCTGCACGCCCGGGGCCACCGTGGCCGCGCCGATCACCGTCCTGACCGGGGACAGCGACCCCAAGACCTCACGGGACGAGGCGGAGTCCTGGCGCGACCACACCTCCGGACCGTTCGATCTGCACGTCCGTCCGGGCGGGCACTTCTTCCTCGGCTCCGACGCCCCGGCGATCATCGCCATGCTGCGCACGGTCCTCACCGCGTCGTCCTGATCCCGCAGGAGCGAGCGCGGTCACCGTACCGACACGCGGCGGCCGGTATCCGGCACGGGTGGGATCTCCTAGGCTCAAGATCGTCGAGCCGGGTCCGCCCGGCCGGGACCGGTCGCTCGTGGAGGTAGCCCAGGATGTCCGATGCCACCGATCGCGGCGTGCGCCTGGTGGGTCGGGGGTCCGAGTCGGCGTGGCTGGCCTCGGCCGGTGCCGGCGCCGCCGCCGGATCACACGTCGTGCGGCTGCTCGTCGGACCGCCCGGGATCGGCAAGTCGGTGCTGCTCGACGGCTTCTGCACCGAGGTCCCGGCGGGCGTGCGGGCCGCCCGTGCCCATGGGCGGGAACGGACCTCGGACATCTCGTTCGCCGTGGTCCGGGAGCTGTTCGGGGCCCTGGCCGGCGCGGGCCCGGTCGACCCGGCGCTGCTCGAGGGCGGTGCCCGGTGGAGTGCACCGGCGCTGGACGAGGCGACGGGCGGTGCCGGACCGGACAACCTCTACCCGGTGCTGCACGGCCTCTACTGGCTCACCGTGAACCACACCGCTCGCGGCCCGCTGGTCCTCGTCGTCGACGACCTGCAGTGGTGCGACGACGCCTCGCTGGCCTTCCTCGGGTTCCTGCTGCGCCGGTCGGAGGGTCTCCCGCTCGGGGTGGTGCTCGCCTCGCGGACCGACGGAGCGGGCGCACTGCCCGACCGGCTCGCCGAGATCCGCACCCAGGCCGGTGCGGCGGTGACCGAGGTGGGCCCGCTGGACCGGTCCGGCGTCGCCCGGCTCGCCGTGGCCCGCGGTGCCGGTACGGGAGCCGAGCCGCCGCAGGCGCCGTTGCTCGACGCGCTCACCGAGGCCTCCGGCGGGAACCCGCTGCTGGTCGAGCAGCTGGTCGCCGAGCTGGGCCCGGTGACCGGCGACGGCGCGACCGACCGGATCCACCGGCTCGGGCGCGAGGTGGTCGACGGTCTCGTGGAACGGCACGTGTTCGACGCCCCGCCGCACGTCCGCGCCGTGGCCGCCGCCGTCGCGGTCGTGGGTGCCGAGCAGACCACGGTCCTCGCGACCCTGTCCGGGGTGCCCGCCGGGTCGGTGGCCGACGCGGTCGCGACGCTCGTCCGGACCGAGGTCTTCGCCCCCGACCGGTCGGACTTCCGGCACGACCTGCTGCGCACCGCGGTGTTGCGTGGACTCCCCGGGGACGAGCTCGACGACCTGCGCCGGCGCGGCGCCCGGGTGCTGAGCGACGCGGGGCGCCCGGCCGAGGTGGTGGCGGCGGTCCTGCTCGTCCTGCCCGGCGCCGGCGAGCCCTGGATGGTCGACGTGCTGCTGGAGGCCGCGGCCGCCGCGGCGCACCGCGGTGCCCGGCCCGCCGTCGCCCGCTACCTGGAACCGGTGGTCGCGGCCCGACC
>NZ_WWFY01000001.1:0-36134 GCF_009864975.1 Pseudonocardia sp. SID8383 | reverse complement strand
TGCAGTAGCGACCGGATCCGATAATTGATCAGGTTGCGGAAGCCCATGGCGTTGCGGCGGAGGGCTTCGAGTCGGCCGTTGATGGCCTCGGTGGGGCCGTTCGAGGCGCGATGGGAGAAGTAGGCCAGGATGTCGACGCGGCGCCGGTGCAAGGTTCGGCCGAGTGTGGTGAGCTCGTCGAGCCCGGGCGGTAGCCCGGTGCGTAGCCGGTCGATCACGCCGCTGAGCAATGCTTTGCCGCGTCGGCGGTCCTGGTCGGCGTAGGCGGCGATGATCTGCTGGTAGGCCCACCAGGTGACCTCGACCGCGACGTGCTCGTCGGCGGCGAAGACCGCCTCAAGCCGGGTGCGTTGGCGGTCGGTGAGCAGTCCGAGGCGGGTCCGCAGGGTCCGCCGTGCCCGGTAGAGCGGGTCACCGGTGCGGCCTCGGTGGCCGAGGGTGTCCTGCTGGACACGTTGGCGACACAGGTCGAGCTTGTGCCCGGCCAGGGCGACGACGTGGAACGGGTCCATCACCGTGACCGCATCGGGCAACGCGTCGGTGGCGGCGTTCTTGTAGCCGCCAAAACCGTCCATCGCCACGACCCGGACCCGTCGCGGAAGGCCGGGTCGCGGGCGTCGAGCCAGGTCTTCAGGGCCGCCGCCGAGCGGCCCGGGACCAGGTCGAGCAGCCGCGCACGGCCGTGGCCTGCGACGACATCGGTGAGGTCGGTGATCACGGTGACGAACCCGTCTCCGTCGGCGCCGAACACGTGCGCCCACTTGTGCTCGTCGACCCCGATCACCCGCACCCCGTCCAGGCGGGCCGGCCCGGCGGAGCGCAGCAGCTGCTCGGTCGCGGCGACCGCGACGCTGTTCACGGTGTCCCAGCTGCGGCCCAGCTCACGGGCGACCGCGGCGACCGTCGCCTTGTCGATCGCCAAGCGGCGCAACACGTACTCCGCGCAGCGCCGGGTCGTGGACGCACCGGGACGGGCCAGGCGGGTCGAGTCGTGGGCGAAGATCTCGCGGGCGCAGTCACCGTGGACACACCGGTAGCGCGGCACCCGGACCCGCAGTTGCAGCGGATGGCCGACCACCGGGACGTCGCTGACGCGGCGCTCGGTGCTGTCGCGGTAGATCCCGGTCAGTCCGCACCCCGGGCAGGCGCCGGGCCCGTCGGTGAGCAGGTCGCACCACAGCACCGTGGTCTCCCCGGCCAGGGCGGCGTCGGTGATCCGCACCCCGAGCTCGACGGTACGGATGATCGTGTCGGCCACGATCTGGGCAGGCGGGCACGTAGGCTGCGACATCGGGTCCCCGGGCTTGTTGACGGTGTTCGGCGTAGGAACCTTCATCATCAACTTCTCGGGGCCCGCCTCACCGCAGCGACACGACCCCACCCGCGCGGTCGATCACGCCCTCACCTGCACTCCATTTCCGGAAGAGCCGGAAAACGCAGGCCGCCGTCACGAAGAAGGTCCGTGCGCTGGAGAAGAACCGTGACGCCGGTACCGTCGCGCAGCCCGGGGCGAACTGGACCGTCGAGAAGTGGTTGAGGCACTGGCTGGACACCGTCGCGGCCCCACCTGCGATCAGCCCGAACGCGCACGACGCGTACTCGACGGCGATCCGGATTCACCTCATTCCCGGCATCGGCGCACACAAGCTGGACAAGCTGCAGCCGGAGCACCTCGAACGGCTCTATCAGAAGATGATGCGGAACGGCGCCGCGCCCGGCACCGCTCACCAGGTGCACCGAACGATTCGTACGGCGCTGAACGAGGCCGTCCGGCGGCGACACGCCACGACGAATCCCGCCCTGCTCGCGAAGGCCCCGCGAGTGCGCACCACCGAGGTCGAGCCCTACACGGTCGACGAGGTCTCACGGATTCTCAAGGCCGCGTCGGCCGAGAGGAACGGTGCCCGCTGGGCCGTCGCTCTCGCACTCGGTCTGCGCCAGGGAGAAGCCCTTGGTCTGCGTTGGCAGGACGTCGACCTCATGGGCGGATTCATCGTCGTCCGCCGCAATCGCCTACGCCCGAAGTGGGCTCACGGCTGCGACGGGACGTGCGGACGGAAGCAGGCCGGCCGCTGTCCTCACCGACTCGCTCTCCGGCCCGAGACCGCGGAGACGAAATCGGAGGCCGGCCGTCGGGGAGTCGGTCTGCCCGATCCGCTCGTCAAGCTACTCCGGGAACACGCCAACGAGCAGTACGACGAGCATGTGCGGGCTGCCGACCTGTGGGTGGACACCGACTACGTCTTCACGACCGAATTCGGCACCGTCCTGCACCCTCGAACCGACAACAAGAACTGGAAGCAGCTCCTCGTCTCGGCGGAAGTCCCGGAACGGCGGCTGCACGACGCTCGACACACCGCCGCGACAGTCCTGCTTCTGCTCGGGGTGACCGAGCGGGCCGTCATGGGCGTGATGGGCTGGTCGAACACCGCGATGGCTGCGCGGTACCAGCACCTCACGTCAGCGGTGCGGCAGGACGTCGCCTCACGGGTCGGTGGGCTGCTCTGGCAGACGTCCGACGGGCCGCCGACGACCGTCTGAGAAGGCGGAATGCCACCACAACTGCAACCGCCGCGGGTTCCCGGAGGTCCGGGAGCGCGCGGCGGTTGCGTCTTTGCAGGTCAGGGATGGCGGAAGCGGGGGGATTCGAACCCCCGGTCCTTTCGGACGCCCGCTTTCAAGGTGGCTGAGATGCCAGGTCGCAAGAGACTCTTGCCTGGTCAGTCGTCCATGGGAGTCTGGTGGCGTCTCATTGTTCTCCGGCAGGTTGCGGTCGAGGTTGTGGTCAGAGTGCTGCTCCGCTCGACGGCAGCGCTGATGCCCCGATCCACGGCCAGACGGCGCGCTCAGCCGCGGCGTATCCGGCCTGCCGGCAACCGCCCGACTCTCTGTCGACGTTGGGCACTGTTCGCGACCAGCATCGGAGGCCCGTCGTGACCTGCGGTGACACGTTACCGTCACCTCCGAGCGTCCACTGACACCAGCGACCGTTCGGGACAGGTAGCGGAGGTAAGCGGTGACCGCAGCGCAGGAAGATCCATCTGCAGTGACGGAAGCGCGCGACAATCGCGGACGACGCACTCCGTTGGCCACCACTGCCCACCCCGGTGACCGCTCAACGACGACAGGGTGCCGTCGAACGCACGTTCGCTCAGTTCTTCATGGTCAAGTGGCCACGAAGGGAGGGCTCGGCGCATTCTCAATTACAGAACGAGCACCTACCGTTGCTTGTCGAAACCACAGACGGAGGTTTCACTATGCGCTCCCCCAAGTATCTTGATATCGATCTCCTCCGCCAGATGGCGGACTACTTCGGCATCGCCGTTGCGACCGAAGGGCAGGTCACTCGTAGAGTTCTGGACACAACAGATCGAGGGGTGGGCATTAATCGCGGCGTGCAAGGGCGCGCCGACCGAACAGCAACGGAGGAGATCACTGAGAGCTACCAGTCCGAACTGCGGCCCGTGAAACTCTTCAACGACATCATCGATGAGCTTCTCGTGTCGGATCGAGTGGCAGATCTGACGCAAGACGCGAGTTCCCAGGTCATCCACCGTCGCCCACTCATGGCCGAGGGCGAGATTGAGGTCGCGCCGGCCAGTGAAGTCGGGGACATCCTCGCGAAGTTCATGCCTCTGCTCACCGGCATGATTGCCGAGGGTCGAACTGACTTCAACCCTTCTCAGCAGGAGCTGGCACAGCAGTTCGTCGCAGGTGAACACGTCAAGTCGCCGTACGTCATGCGCATGGAGGCTGAGGACGACGACGGGCAGGACTTCTACTTCGTCCTGGACCCAGACAAGATCGCCAGCGGCTTCTCCATCGATGACCTCGTCGGCGAGCTGACTATTTTTGGGCTCGCCGAGAAGATTGTCCGCGAAGGCGGCACCTACTCGCTCGATCGCTATGCCGTTCCTGGAATCAACCGAACATTTCGGCGCGCCATGGGGAAGGACGCGGTTCGCAACCTCATGAACAGCACAAGGGAGATGCGCGGCAGCGACTCGAATGCCGACGCAAGCGACCTCGACGTCCACGGCCCAGCCGTCATCGTTCAGGTTGTCGGCATCTTCAGCTGACGTATCGACGAGAGTCGGCACCATGCTGGCCTCCAAGCTCTCCGCTGGGCCTGGCGGCCCCGAGTGGTGGGGGCGGGGTGCGTACCCCCGCCTCCGCGCGGAGCGCCTGACAAGGGCTCGGAGGCTCGGGGTCAAGGGCGGCCGCCAGGCCGTCGGCGCTAGCCGATGCGCAGCACCCTTGATGCTGAGGGAGCCCGTGTGACGCTTCGGGGCCGTCAGGTCCCCGCCGGAGGCGGTCCGCTGGTGTTCTCGGCCCGCCCGGCCTTGAGGGGCATAGCCACTTCCACTCGCGTCCGTCGGCCCGGTCACCTTCGTGTCCTGCTCGTCGCCGCTCTGTCGAGTCGTTCCGCCGGTGCGGCTTCGTCGTGTTCACGCTGGTCCGTGGTGGCGGGCGTGCGCGCGCCGGCCGCCGGGCCGGAGGCAGGAGGCGGACGGCAGCGACGCCGCCCGTCCGGCCCGTCAGGGCCGGCTTGAAGACGTAAAGAAAGTCCTCACCGACAGGACCGACGCCGACGCCGACGCCGAGACTTGAGGAAGGCGAGGCCGGTGTTGCCGTTGGTCCGGACCACTCGTCGTCCGCGACATGCCGGTCACCGCCCATCCGCCTGATGGAGCAACTCCGCACCTTGCCGGCCCGTCGTTGAACAGGGAACGGGCGAACACGAGAGCCTGGCACTCCCGGCATCGACGGCGCATGGAGGTATTGCGGGTGAGCTTCGGGAATCGACGCGTCGGCGCACTCCTCGCGGGGATGGTCGCGGTGATCGGTATCGGTCTGGCCGGAACCGCAGTCGCGGCCACTGGGCCGGAGAGCAGCGCCGTCGCGAAGGAAGCTCATGCGGAGGCGCTCGTGCCGGGAACACCTTGCACGGTGTCCACGCGGGCCTGCGTCGACCTGGAGTCCCAGCGGGCGTGGCTCATCAAGGACGGCGCCGTTTCCTACGGTCCCGTTCCTATCGCCTCCGGCGGTGCCGGGCAGGAGACTCCGGTGGGCCACTCGTTTCGGGTCTACCGCAAGTCTGCCGACCACGTGAGCGGCGAGTTCAACGGTCCGGATGGTCAACCCGCTCCGATGCCGTGGTCGGTGTTCTTCGCCGACGGTGGTGTGGCCTTCCATGGAGGTGACCGGGCCAGGTCCTCCGCCGGGTGCGTGAAACTCGATCCGGAGCCGGCACAGACGTTCTTCAACGACCTGGTCGATGGCGACAAGGTCCAGGTCGTCAACGCGTCCGTCGAGCAGCAGGCACGGACGGCGAGTTGAACCCTGGAGAGCCAGGGGTTCGGCGGCGAGGGTCGAGAACGTTCCCCAGGAAGTCGGTCTAGTCGCGGACCGCGCGGCTTCCCGGAGAGTGCGGTCGTGGTCGCACACGCAGACCAGAACCGGACAACGAATGCTGCCTGGCACAGCGACCCGACCGACTGCCCGCAGTTCCGGGCCATGCTCGCCGAGCAGATTGGTGACTGGCCCCCGGCGGCTCCTGCGGTCCCGGAGGAGCCCTGAAGGCCCGCTTTGGCACGAAGAGGATCACGGTAAGCGTCCAGAGACCCGTTCCTGCACACGATCAATCTCGCGCAGATGTCCACGCGCGTCACGTACCCACGTGTATCCGTGGGCGTTGCGGAAGTACAGGACCGGCATCTCGTCGAGTCCCGTTCCGACGATCGGGATGGACGAGCCAGGCCACAGGGTCTTGCCGACGGTGACCGGTTCCTCGACGGTGAGCGTCACCTCCCGGGCGAGCCACGCGGTGCGCCGCGAGCGTCCTGCCCGGATGCGGACCGGCCGGACCAGCGCCACGTGGACTGGCTGGTCGCTTTCGTTGGCGACCTCCATCTGCTCCCCGCCTGGAGCTTTCGGCGAGGCTCGGAGGCGGACCCGGCAGGCTTGCGCCCGGTGTCGCCTTACCGCCTGTCGCCGGCAGAGGTGCCAGACGAGGGAGAACACGAGGGCCGAGCCGGTCGAGCCCACAGTCCTGGCCACACGACGACGGACCGCGCACTTGCCGGTGCCGTCGGCCAGCTCACGACTCCCACTGGGTCCCCGGGAACCGCGTGTGACGCCCAGACGGTCCCGAGGTGAATCGGTGGGCCGGTGCCTGTCGAGAATGTCGGTCATCGCTGATCAGCTCCGCGCCAGTGCATTGTCGAGTGCGCGGGTCAGATCGTCGTAGGACTGCGGGTTGAGCTGCTCGCCGTTGACGAAGAACGTCGGTGTGCCCCGCACGCCGAGAGCCAGGCCGTCCTCGCGGTCGGCGAGGACGCGTTCGAGGGTGGCCGGGTCGTTATAGACCGCGTCGTAGCGGGCCATGTCGAGGCCGAGCTGCTCGGCGTATCCGCGGAAGCGATCGTCCATCGGGACCTGCTGCTCGCCCCACTCCTCCTGGGTCTCGAACATCAGCTTGTACATCCCTTCGAGCCGGCCCTGTTGGGCGGCTGCCTCCACTGCCCGGGCAGCACGCTCGGCGTTGTAGTGACCGGTTCCTGGGAAGTAGCGGATGACGAAGTTGACGCGGTCGCCGTACTGCTGGCGGAGCTGTTCGATCGCCGGGTACACGGCGCCGCAGGCCTCGCATTCGAAGTCGAGGAACTCCACGAAGTTCACGGTGGCGCCGGGCGCGGTCGACAGCCGGTGGCTGTTGTCGCGGACCGCGACCGATGCGGCTTCGGAGCTGTTGTCCGGGGTGTCGCTGCCGAGGCGTGTGTAACCGAGCAGCCCGGCCACGACGAGGACGAACAGCCCGCCGATGATCAGGGACAATGTGGTGTTGGACAGGCGACGACGGGAACCGGACGCGGGAGTGCGGTTGCGGGTGGCGCGTGACATGGAAGGCCCTCCGGGCTGAGGCGGCCTGGTGCCGCGGATCGGAATTCCGCTGCGGTGGCTCCGGACACGACGCCCCGCAGGTGCCGACTCAGCGGCCGGTCACGGGGAGTCGGGCCAGGAGCCCGGCGGATCAGTTCCGATCGACGCAGAGCACGGCGACGGGCGCGAGGACCGCCGCCGGAGGCACCGGGCCCGACGTCGACGTGGGCCGGACGGACCGTTCCACCGGCGCCGGGCCGAGGCAGGCGGAGACGACTGCGGGGACCAGAGCACGTGGGTTGTCGAGTCCGCGTAGCGCAGTGTCCCCGGCGGCGTGCGATCCGCTCGGGCCGTGGCAGGGCCGCTCGGGGGTGCACGGATGCGGCTCGGCCGGTGAGATCGGCAGGGCCTCAGCGGCGGACCCCCTGGTGGGGCTCTCCGCATCAGGAGACTCGTCGGGCAGGCAGCCGGGGCATCGTGCGGTCTCGTGCTCCGGAGCCACGGTGACGGCGGCGACCTCCGCCACCGGCCGCTCCTGAGTCATGTCCTGGCAGGCCAGGACCGGGCCGAACGCGGTGTACACGAGCACTGCCAGCAGCAGGAGTACGAACGGGGCCGCGGGACGGCGCTTCGCGCTACGCACGGTCACCACCCCCTCCCGCTCAGAAGGCAACGAGCCTCGTCATTCGTCATGACGGACCCGACGTGCCACCGGCCTGCATCTTCGACGGCTCGTAGAGTACGTCCGCCCTCCGGCGTGATCGCACGGGGCAACACTATCCAAACATATCGACGATCGTTAGAGTGCTTATATGGCTATGGATGACGCGTGTGACCTGCTGTGCATTGACCTACCGCACGCCGAGCAGATCCGTGCCGCACTGCCTGACGGCGCTCGTGTCGAATCGGCCGCCGACATGGCCCGCGGGCTCGGAGACAGCACCCGGCTGCGGATCGCGGCCGCCCTCCTCCAAGGGGACGAGCTGTGCGTGTGCGACACCGCCTGGATCGTCGGGGCGTCGCAGGCACTGGTGTCCCACCACCTGCGCCAGCTGCGCACGGCCGGGGTCGTGACCTCCCGCCGGGACGGCCGGATGGTGATGTACCAGCTCTCCGACCGGGGCCGCGCCGTGCTGTCGGTGCTACTCGACGTCGACACCCACACCGCCGTCGACACCGAGGGCGACAGTGACGCGCTGCTGGAAGGAGCCGATCGTGTCTGAGTCCTGCACTTCACCCGCAAACGACAGCTCTGCGGGACGCGACGAGGGGCCCGGCCGTATCTGGCAGGTCCGGGAGCTGCAGCTCGCCGCGGTCGCTGCGGTGCTGCTCGCCGCCGCCTGGGTGATCGGTCTCGTCGTCGGTGGTCCGGCGCTGCTGGTCGGCGGAATCGAGCTGGTCGCGGCCGTGCTCGCGGCGTCGACGTTCGTGCCCGACGCGCTGCGCAACCTGCGCCACGGCCGGATCGGTGTCGGCACCCTGATGACGATCGCCGCGATCGGCGCCGTCGCACTCGGACAGCTCGCCGAGGCCGCCCTGCTCGGGATCCTGTTCTCCATCGCCGAAGGGCTCGAGCACCATGCCGTGACCCGCACCCGCCGCGGCCTGCGCGCCCTGCTCGGACTGGTCCCACCCTCGGCCTCGGTGCTGCGCGACGGCGACGAGGTCACCGTCTCCCCCGACGACCTCGTCATCGGCGACATCCTGGTCCTGCGCCCCGGCGAGCGGGCCGCGACCGACGGCACCATCCGCACCGGGCGCACCAGCCTGGACACCTCCGCGATCACCGGCGAGTCGGTGCCGGTCGAGGCCGGACCGGGCGACGACCTCTACGCCGGGACGATCAACGGTGGCGGCGCGATCGAGGTCGTGGTCAGCGCCCCGGCATCGGACAGCTCGCTCGCCCGAATCGTGCACATCGTCGAGCAGGCCCAGGAGCGGAAGGGATCCGGGCAGCGCCTCGCCGACCGGATCGCCCGCCCCCTGGTCCCCGCCATCATGATCCTGGCCGCGCTGATCGCCGCGCTCGGCGCGCTGCTCGGCGACCCGGTGCTCTGGCTCGAACGCGCCCTCGTCGTGCTCGTCGCCGCGTCACCGTGCGCGCTGGCGATCTCGGTACCGCTGACCGTGGTGGCCGCGATCGGCGCGTCCAGCCGGCACGGCGCCCTGGTCAAGGGCGGCGCGGCGCTGGAGGAACTCGGCCGGATCCGCGCTGTCGCCCTCGACAAGACCGGCACCCTGACCCGCAACCGGCCCGAGGTCATCGAGGTCCTGACCGCCCCCGGCCAGGACCGCACCGATGTGCTGGGCACCGCCGCCGCGCTGGAGTCACGCAGCGAACACCCACTCGCCCGGGCGGTCCTCACCGCCGCCCAGGAGCCCTCCTGGTCGATCGCGGTACGGCCGGCCAACGACGTCACTGCCGTGCCCGGGCACGGCCTGACCGGTACCCGCGACGGGGCCGAGTTGCGGCTGGGTAAGCCCGGCTGGATCGACCCCGGACCGCTGACCGACGATGTCGCCCGGTTACAGGACCACGGCGCCACAGTCGTCCTCCTCGAACGCGCCGGCACACTGCTCGGCGCCGTCGCCGTCCGAGACGAACTGCGCCCCGAAGCCGCCGACGCCGTGCGTCGCATGCGCACCCTCGGGATCGAGGTCGCCATGCTCACCGGCGACAACCACCGCACCGCGGCGACGCTCGGCGAGCAGGCCGGAATCGACGTCGTCCACGCCGAACTGCGCCCCGAGGACAAAGCTCGGCTGCTGCCCGAGATCGCCCGCGGCCGCCGGATCGCCATGGTCGGTGACGGCGTCAACGACGCCCCCGCCCTGGCCACCGCCGATGTCGGCATCGCCATGGGCGCCATGGGCACCGACGTCGCCATCGAGACCGCCGACGTCGCATTGATGGGCGAGGACCTGCGCCACCTCCCGCAGAACCTCGCCCACGCCCGCCACGCCCGCACGATCATGCTGCAGAACGTCGGCTTCTCCCTGCTCATCATCGGCACACTGATCCCACTCGCCGCGTTCGGCATCCTGGGCCTGGCCACCGTCGTCGTGATCCACGAAGCCGCCGAGGTGCTGGTCATCCTCAACGCCGTCCGCGCCGCCCGGGCACGGACCCTGCCCGGTCTCACCTCCGCCCCGGTCACCTCGGACCGACACCACATAACCATCGAGCCCGCACCCGCACCGGACGACCCCTGCTGCGCACCAGCACCCCGGACGGTCACACCCCAGGACATGGCCACCGGCCCGGCGCCGCTCGGCACCGACCCAGGACCCGCCCCGGCACAGTCGCCGCACCAGAGCGGTTGCGAGGACGGATGCGCATGCTGCAGTCCCGAACGGTCCGCTGCCGACCGGGAGGCACCGAAACACGAGGGCTCTCACCGATGACCACAGCCGATCGGACGGCACGGCTGGCCAGCACCGTCCTCGCCGCCGCTGTGCCGCCGCTCCTTCACCGGATGCGCAACGACCTGGACCAGAACGGCGCCCTACGACGGGGAACCCAGAAGTTGATGTGGACGGCCTACGCGACGTTCGGACTCCTTCTCACCGAATCCCTCGTCCGCCACAACCGCGACGTGCCGGTCAGCCAGCGCGTAGCCGGCTACACCGTCGCCGCTGCCGGAACGGCACTCGCAGTAGGCAGCATGACGTCGTTCGCCAGCCCGCAGCAGCTCAACGGTGGCGAGCCCGGCGATCTGATCACAGGCGGGATCCATGACTACAGCCGCCACCCGCAGTACGCGGGCTTTGTGGCCGCCACCGCCGGTCTTGCCACCGCCCGGCGCTCACCACGGGCCGCGCTGCTGACCATCAAGCTGGCCGTGATCATGCGCGCCTGGGTAGCGGTCGAAGAACAGCACCTGCGGCGACAATTCGGAGAGGCCTACGAGCGCGTTTGCAGCAGAGTTCCGCGTTGGATCGGCGTTCCGTCGTCGGACCTACTACTTCGCGATCGTGCAAGCCACCATTCCACGGACACTCGGCGGTCCGGACCGACACGCTCCGCCGACGTTTCTCACTGATCCGTAACGTACGAATTCGGTCGTAACGCGACCTGGAAAGTTCACCCATTCCGTGGGAGAATGAATAGATGGCCGACGACTCGACGGGTAAGCGGATCGCCACCTACCGGCGTCGGCGAGGGCTCAGCCAGGCAGCGCTCGCCGGGCTCGTCGGGCGCTCTGAGTCCTGGCTCTCACAGGTCGAGCGCGGCGTCCGGTCGGTCGACCGAATGTCTGTGCTGCTCGACCTCTCGCGTGTCCTGCACGTCGAGGTTCAGGCTCTCACCGGTGCGCCGTGGCAGCTCGCCCCCAACGGGGGCCCACGTGCCGAGGGGATCGAGAACGTTCGCGGTGCGCTGAACCAGTACACCGGCTTGCTCGGTGGAGAGACGTCGTCGCCGAATCTCGCAGAATTGCGGAGCGCGGCGTCCGCTTCGCATTTCGACTATCAGGCCGCAAAATACGCGGATGTGATTCGGACAATTCCACAGCTCGTGACCGATGCTGACTCAGCATTGACCAACGCCGGCTCGGACGACCGTGAGGCAGCGCTGTCGTATGTCGAGATCTACGTCGTTGCCTCCAAGCTCCTCACGAAGCTGGGAGTCGGGGACCTCGGCGCCGTTACGGCGGACCGGGCAGCGATGGCCGCGGGGCGTGCCGATTCGCCCACGGCTCAGGGCATGGCGCTCTACCAGGTGGTGACTGCGCTCCTTCGGTCCGACCAGGTCGACCAAGCCGAACAGCTCGCGACAAAGATGGCGCAGCAGCTCCGCCCCGCGGCGCGCTCTGATGATCCGGCGCTTGTCTCCGTCACCGGTGCGCTGTGGCTTATCGCGGCTGTGATCGCCGCGCGCCGAACCGATAAGTGGGAGGCCGAGCGGCGGCTTGCCGAAGCCTCTACGCTCGCCGGGCTCCTCGGCCACGACGCGAACTACGCTTGGACAGCGTTCGGACCGACCAACGTCGCGATCCATCGGGTGTCGGTCGCGGCCGAGCTCGGCGATCCTGCCGCGGCTCTCGATGCGGCGACGGAGGTGGATCTCGACGCGCTCCCGGCCGGTCTGCTGTCCCGCCGAGCCCAGGTCAACCTCGACCTCGCCTGGGCGCAAGCCCAGCGTCGCCGCGATGCCGAAGCCACGCTGAATCTGCTTGCCGCGGAGAAGGCAGCTCCGGAGGCTGTGGCACAGAACGTGATGGCTCGCGAGATCATGCGGGAGATGCTGGCCCGCGCCAAGCGCGGCAACGGGAACGCGCTGCAGGCGCTCGCGACCCGGGCCGGTGTGCTGGACTAGGTGCCATGACGGCACCGCTCGGGTTCGTGGTCTGCGGCGCTCCGCTGGCGGCCCGCGCGACCGACGTCGCTCGCGCTCTGGCCGATCAGGGCTGGAAGCTCTCGATCAGCGTCAGCGAGGCCGGTGCCGAATGGGTCGATCCGGAGAAGCTCGCCGCCATCGCGGAGCACGCTGTCGCGACCCGTCGTCGCCATGCCACAGAGCAGCGTCGAGCGCCACGGCCGGAACAGGTCGTTGCGTTCCCGCTGACGTTCAACACAGCCAATAAGATCGCTGCCGGAGTCATGGACAACCACGTGACCGGCGCCCTGTGCGATGCACTCGGCACCGGTGCCCCGATCCTGGCCACCCTGATGGTCAACGATCGGCTCTGGGGGCACCCGGGCTGGGCCGGAACTCTGGACCGGCTCACGGCAGCCGACGTGCGGTTCCTGGACCCTCGTGTCGGCGACGTCACGCGGCCGGCGCCCGTGCCCTCTGGTACCGGTGGACAGGTCGTCGACGACTTCGATCCGCGCTGGGTCGTCGACGCCGTTGCCGCCCTCCCCCTCCGCGACTCCTGAACCTGGGATCTGTGCGACCCGTACTTTTGTGCGGGTCGCATTTTTGTGCGGGTTGGTTCTCTGAACTGCGGTTTTCCTAGGTAGGCGCTCCCCGAGAGGTCGGGACGACAGGGCGTGAGTCCCAGGAGGACCGTCATGGCAACAATCAAGGTCGACATCACCGGCGCCCGTTACACCGTGGGCGCGGCTCCGCGTCCGAAGAACGACATGGAGGGCCGGCAGCGCACCGACCGGCAGACCGGGACGCCGCTGTTCACGACGCAGCTCGTGAAGGTCGACGCCGAGGGTGCGGAGATCGTCGCGGTCACCACGGCGGGCGCTCCGCAGGTGGAGCAGGGGGCCGAGGTGCGTCCGGTCGCGCTGATCGCGATCCCGTGGCAGCAGGGCCAGCGGTCCGGTGTGGCGTTCAAGGCCGACCGGATCGAGCCCACGCACACGCCGGCCGCCAAGGCGTCCTGACCGCTCGCCGGCTGCCTGGTCGGTGAGAGGGCCGGGGCTCGCTTCCCCGGAGCCTCGCCCCTCTCACCGGCGTTGCTCGCGCTCCCCTGTTGCTGCTCGCCTGCTCCGCGCTCGGAAGGCCTCACCATGCCCCGCAACTCCGCACCCACTCGCACGTTCGGTGTCGGGAAGTCCCGCGTCGACTCTTTCGAGATCATCTCCGCCCCGCCCCGCAACCCCATCGTCCGCGTTGCGGCGCTGCTGCTGCGGCTGCGCGCCGAACTGCTCGTCCTGGCGCTGCTGATCACCGTCTGGATCGCGCTCGGCCCGGACCACGTCACCGACGGCCACGGCGTCACCGTCGAAGTTCCAGGCACCGGCCTGGGCGCTCACGCCCGCGTCATCTTCTTCACCGCGGTCGCGCTCCTGCTGGTCGCACTACCCTGGACGCGTCGGTTCCTGTTCCACCGCGCCCAAGCCGTCCTCACCCGCCACCGGGTCCGGCAGGCCCTCGTGGAGTGCCGCGTCCTGAACTCGCGCTCCCGAGCGTGCCCGCTCACGCTCTGGGTCCGGCCGACGCGAGTCGGTGAGGTGGTGTGGTTGTTCCTGCGCGCAGGCATCGGCCCGCACGCGGTGGAGGACCAGGCCGAGGAACTGGCCGCCACCTGCTTCGCCCGCGAGTGCCGGGTCACCGCGTGGTCGTCGTCGACCAACATCGTTCGTGTCGAGATCATCCGCCGCGACCCGCTCGCACCGGCCCTGATCCGCTCGGACCTGTTCCGCTACGCCGCAGGCGACCCGCGCGACACCGGATCGCTCGAGAACGACCGCGACTCTGGTTCAGTGGTCCCGGCTCCGCGTCCGGAACCGACCCGGCCGATCATCCCGGCGGCCCCGCGCCCGGCGATCGACGGCCCGCAGTTCGACGGCGGACGTGGTGGGGACTGGTCGGACTATGTCTGAGCACCCGCCCACGCTGTCCTTCCCCGCCGTCGACAACGCCTCCGAGCCCGGACGCCTGGTCCGGCCGCTGCTGGTACTCGCCCGCTGGGTCGACGAGTACGCCGCTCGCCGCCGTGAGCGCCGGCAGGACGCGGGCCCGTCGATCTGGGACCCGATCCACCTCGGGGTCGGCGAGGACGGCCGGCTTCTCCGTGTCCCGTTGATCTACCGCAACATGCTGCTCGCCGGGGAACCCGGCGCCGGCAAGTCCGTCGGGTTGAACAACATCGTCGCCCACGCCGCCCTGTCGACCGACTGCCGGCTGTGGCTGTTCGACGGCAAGATCGTCGAACTCGGCCTGTGGCGCTCCTGCGCGGAACGGTTCATCGCCAACAGCCTGGACGACGCGATCGCCGCGCTGCTGGACCTGCAGTCCGAGATGGACTCCCGCTACGCCGTGCTCGACGACGAGCGCCGCCGCAAGATCGCACCCGCTGACGGCGTCATGCCGTTCGTGGTGGTGTTCGACGAGCTGGCCTACTTCTCGGCCACCGTCGGCACCAAACGCGAGCAGGAAGCGTTCTCGGTCCTGGTGCGGGACCTGGTGGCCCGCGGCCGCGCGGCCGGGATCATCGTCGTCGCGGCGACCCAGCGCCCGTCGGCGGACATCATCCCCACCAGCCTGCGGGACCTGTTCGGGTACCGGTGGGCGTTCCGCTGCACCACCGACACCAGCTCAGACATCGTTCTCGGGCACGGCTGGGCCGGACGCGGCTACACCGCCGCCTCCGTGGCACCGGAAGCCAAGGGGATCGGGTTCCTGCTCGCCGAGGGCGGCATCCCGCGCCGGGTCAAGGCCGCCTACCTCTCCGACGAACAGGTCTACGCCCTCGCCGACCGCGCCGCGATGCGCCGGCTCGCCGCCGGAATCGCGCACGGCCAGGACCTCGACGACGAAGCCGGGAGCACGTCGTGAGCGCCCCGCCGACGGTGGCGGACCTGGTCCACGCTGGAGTGCGCCGCACCGATGCCACCCGTGTCCGGGCCTGCGCTCGGTACGACCGGGGCGCGCTGCCTCCGATCGAGTGGCGGACCGCGATGGCTGCCCTGTACGCACGTGAGGCCCGTTGGTGGGAGGTCCTGGCGCGCGCCACCGTCGCCGACCACACGATCCCGCTCGTCTACATCGCCGCCGTCGGCGCCGCCCAGGCTGCGGCGCGACGCCACGCCGAGGAGTGGGAACGCGGCGCCGCCGAGTACGCCCGCCTCACCACCACAGCACGGGTGGCCTGAGATGAGCACCGGCCACCGGGACACCGCCACCGTCGAGCACCTCGCCGCTCGACGGCTGTCCCGCCTGGCCGCAGACACCCCGCTCGCCGAGCTCGCCGCGTCCACCAGCCGACGGGACAACCACATGGCCTGGCTGGCGCACGTCACCCCGGCAGCCGGGTGCGCACATCCGGTCAAGCTCTCCGGCACCGTCTACCGGGTCGAGCAGTCCACCGGCCGGATTACGGATGAACGGCACACGGCGCAGATGCCCGACGGGCTGATCTACACCGCCTGCGGCAACCGCCGCGCCTCGGTGTGCCCCTCGTGCGCGGAGACTTACCGGGCCGACACCTTCCAGCTCGTCACCGCCGGACTCGTCGGCGGCAAAGGCACCCCCGCATCGGTGGCCGGACACCCGTGCGTGTTCCTGACCGTCACCGCACCCTCGTTCGGCCCCGTCCACGCCCACCGCGTCGACCGCAAAGGCCGGCTACTCCCCTGCCGTCCCCGCCGAGACGACACGAGCTGCGAGCACGATGTCTCGCACGCCTGCTGGGAACGCCACGCCGAGGACGACTCGCGCGTCGGGCAGCCGCTGTGCCTGGACTGCTACGACCACCCGCACCAGGCGGCGTGGAACCTGCACGTCGGCGAACTGTGGCGCCGCACGATGATCGCCGCCAACCGAAACCTGCGCCCGCTCGAGAAGCTCTCTGGCGCCCGGCTGCGCCTGAGCTACACCAAGGTCGCCGAGTTTCAGGCCCGCGGCGCCGTCCACCTCCACGCCCTCGTGCGCCTCGACGGCCGCGACCCCGACCCGAACCTGTCGCACCTCACGCTGCCGCCCCCGCCCGGGGTCTCCGCGGCGCAGGTGGCGCTGCTGCTGCGGTCCGCGGTCACCGAGACCTCGTTCCAGACCGCGCCGCACCCCTACCGGCGCCACGGCTGGCCCATCGCCTGGGGCGAGCAGGTCGACCCCCGCCCCGTCCGGCTCACCGCCACGGACCTCGACGACGGCGCCGAGATCACCACCACCGCCGTCGCCGCCTACCTCGCCAAGTACGCCACCAAGGCCACCGAGACCGCCGGCCACCTCTCCACCCGGCTACGGCCCGACACCGTGCGCTCCTACACCGACCACGCCACCCACACCGGCCGCCAGATCGACGCCTGCTGGCGCCTCGGCCAGCGCCCCGGCGGATGGGACCCCGACGAGTGGGCCGCCTCCTGGGGGCGGCTGTGGCGGTGGGCGCACATGCTCGGCTTCGCCGGTCACTTCTCCACCCGCTCGCGGCGCTACTCCACGACCCTGACCGCGCTGCGGCAGGCCCGCCGCGACTGGCAGGCCCGCCACTCCGCCACCGGTCCCGCCCAGGACGAGGTCGAGCGCCTGGACGAGGGCGAGGACACGACCGAGGTCGTCATCTCCTCGCTGCACTTCGCCGGCATCGGCTGGCACACCACCGCCGACGCCCTCCTGGCCAACACCGCCGCCGCACAGGCCAGGGCCAGGAGGCGTACCGCCCGCGAGGAACTGACCAGCACGACAGCCGGATGAGAGGAGACGACGACATGGAACGGCTGTTGCTCACCGCAGAGGAGGTCGCGGAGGCCCTGAACGTCGGGCGTTCGCGCGTCTACATGCTGATCGCGTCCAAGGAGCTGACCTCGATCAAGATCGGCAGCCTGCGGCGGATTCCGGTCGACGCCGTACGCGAGTACGCGGCCCGGCTGATCGAACAGGAACGCGGGGTCGCCTGATGGCCCGCAAGCGTGCCAACGGAGAGGGGACGATCGCCAAGCGCTCGGACGGGCGCTACACCGCGGCCGCGTTCGTCCCCGTCTCCGGTGGTGGACGGCGCCGGGTCTACGTCTACGGCCGGACCCGCGAGGAAGTGCGGGACAAGCTCGACGACCTGATGCGGCAGGCCAGCGACGGCATCCCGCGGGCACGTGAGCGGCAGACCGTCGCCGCCTACCTCGACTACTGGTTGGAGCACGTCGTCCGCCCGGAGAAGCGTGCGACCACGTTCAACGGCTACGAGTCGATCGTGCGGCTCCACATCGTGCCGGTGATCGGGAAGAAGAAGCTCGACGAGCTGGGACCGGCGGATGTCCGCGCGCTGCTCGCCACGCTGCGTGAGAAGGAGATCAGCGGCAGCGGCGGCGGTCCGCGGAAGCTCTCGGCCCGCATGGTTCAGTTCGCTCACGCCGTCCTGCGGAACGCGCTGTCGAACGCGGTGCGGGAGGAGCTGATCGGGCGCAACGTCGCCAAGCTCGTGCAGGTCTCCAACCCGGAGTACGACGTCGGGACCAGCCTCGACCCGGTCGCGGCCCGCGCACTGCTCGCCCGGATCGCCGACGATCGGCTGTACGCGCTGTACCTGTGCGCGATCGTGCTCGGGATGCGGCGCGGCGAGCTGCTGGGCCTCGCCTGGGATGCCGTCGACCTGGACGTCGGCAAGCTCGCGGTCCGCCAGTCGCTCACCTGGGCCAACGGCCGCGCGCATCTCGGTCCGCCGAAGTCCCGGGCGTCCCGGCGGATCGTCCCGCTGCCTGCGACTGTCATCGACGCGCTGCGGGAGCACCGGAAACGGCAGGATGACGAGCGGGAGATCGCCGGTGACCGCTGGACGGAGACCGGTCTCGTGTTCACCTCGCCGCTGGGCGGGTCGGTCTCGCCGCGCACGCTCGCCGCGCACTGGCATCAAATCCGCACGGCGGCCGGCCTCGGGAGGATGCGGTTCCACGACCTCCGGCACACCGCCGTGTCGTTGCTGCTCGCGCTCGGCATCCCGCCGCACGTCGTGCGGGAGATCGTCGGGCACAGCGACGTCAAGGTCACGATGACCGTCTACGCGCACGGCAACCTCGACGAGAAAGCTGCCGCACTGTCGCAGCTCAGTACCGCCGTCACCGGCGGGTTGTTGTCACCGGATGTTGTCAGCGATGACCAAGAGGACGAGTCGTGATCGGCGATCATGCCGCTGACCTGTGGCGGAAGCGGGGGGATTCGAACCCCCGGTCCTTTCGGACGCCCGCTTTCAAGGCGGGTGCATTCGGCCGCTCTGCCACGCTTCCGCACGGGAGGGTAACGGGACCGCTCAGCACTCCGCGCGGTAGTAGGTGACCGGCCCCATCCTGGTCGTCCCGTGCCCGACCACCGTCGCGTCGGTGAACCCCGCGGCCGCGAGCAGCTCCGGCACCGGCTGCGCCCCGTGGCCGTGGCCGTGGCCGTGGCCGTGGCCGCCATGGTCTCCGTGGGCGCCACGCCGGGAGCGGCGGTGGGCCGGGTCGAGGCGGGCCAGCAGCGACAGCACCCTGTTCACGGTGCGCATCCGTCCGCCGCTGCGCGGGTCGTGGTCGAGGTCGACCAGGTGCAGGCTCCCGCCCGGCGCCAGGACGCGGTGCGCCTCCCGCAGCGCTGCGACCTGGGCGTCGGCGGCGATGTGGTGCAGCATCAGCGAGGAGAGGACCCGGTCGACGCTGCCGTCGTCGAGGGGCAGGTCCTCGGCCACACCGACCTGGAGCTCCAGCTCGACGCCGGCCTCGGCGGCCTTGCGGCGGGCCATGGCCACCGCCTCGGGGTCGGGGTCGACGCCGGACACGGTGGCCGTCGGAACGGCCTCCTTGGCGCGCAGCAGGACGTTCCCGGTCCCGCAGCCGATCTCGAGCACGCGGTCCCGCGGGCCGATGCCGGCCTGGGCCAGCAGCCGCCAGTACATCGGGACGGCGCCGCTGAGCCGGGCCACGGTGTCGTAGCCGGGCAGCAACCGCGAGCTGACGAGCGCGGGTGTGTGGGCGTGCGTGGTCATCGCATCCTCTCGGACGAACTTCGTGTTCTCCAGCCACCCTCCCTGGCCTCTGAACAGGTCACAAGGCACTATCCGTGGCCGTGATGGGACGAAGTTCGGACATCCCGCTGATTGGCTTCGCACACACGCCGGTACCGATCGCGGCGTACCGCGTCGACGGGCCGGTGCAGCTTCCGCGGGTGCAGGGGCCGCACGCGCACGATTTCCTTACCCTCGTGCACGTCGTGCGCGGCACCTGTACCTACCAGGTCGACGGGCAGGTCTGGCGGCTCGCCGAGGGCGATGCGTTCGTCATCGCACCCGGAGCCGTGGTCGACCACGCCGCGGAGACCTCGACGCCGCCCGGCGAGCTGTGGTCGGTCGTCTTCCCCGCGGAGGCGGTCGCGCCCGCGTCCTGGCAGGACCATCCGCTGCTCGCGCCGTTCGTCGGGCGCCACCGCGGGGGCGGGCAGCGGATCGGCGTCCCACCGGCGGACCGGGCGACCTGGCGGGCCCGCCTCGTCGACCTCGACGACGAGCTGACCCGCCGCCGCGACGGTCACGCCGAGGCCGCCCGCGCCCACCTCACCCTGCTGCTGGTGGCACTCGGCCGGCTCGTCGACGACGTCCCCGCCGAGTCGGGCGACCCGCTGCTCGCGGCGGTGTTCGCCGTCGTCGAGGAGCGGTTCGCCGGCCGGCTGTCGCTGCGCGACGTCGCCGCGGCCGTCGGACTCACCCCCGGGCACCTGACGACCGTCGTCCGGCGCGGGACCGGGCGGACCGTCCAGCAGTGGATCACCGAGCGCCGGATGCGGGAGGCGCGGCGGCTGCTCGTCTCCACCGACCTCCCGGTCGCCGAGGTGGGCGCCCGGGTCGGCTACCCCGACCCCGGCTACTTCGCCCGCCGCTTCCGGGCCGCGCACGGCGTCGGCGCCGCGACCTGGCGGGCCGGCTCCGGGACCCCCTGACGGGTGGCGGGGGACGTCCGCGCCGGTGCGGTCCGGCGCGGTGTGGTGGGATTCTCCCGGTCTCATCTCGGGAGGACGACGTGCGGTTCGACGAGAACGCCCGGCTCGACACGTCCGGCGTGGACGACCTGCGCGGATCCGGCGGTGGCCGGGGCGGCGGGGTCGGCGGCCGGGTGGCGGGCGCGGGCGGCGGCCTGGGCCTCGTCGGCGTCATCCTGTACCTGCTGCTGTCGAACTTCGCGGGCGTCGACATGTCCGGCATGGGCGCGGGCGGCGGCTACCCGGGGCTCGACCAGGTCGGCTCCGGCCAGACCGCGGACAACTCGTCACTGCAGGAGAACTGCGCCACCGGCGCCTCGGCGAACACCTCGACGGACTGCCGCGTCGTCGCCGTCGTCAACTCCCTCGACGACTTCTGGGCCACCCAGTTCTCCTCCGGCTTCACGGAGCCGCGGACGAACTTCTTCTCCGGTGGGGTGAGCACCGACGGCTGCGGCTCGGCCTCGTCGGACAGCGGGCCGTTCTACTGCCCGGCCGACTCCGAGATCTACATCGACCTCACCTTCTTCCAGGAGCTGCAGACCCGATTCGGTGCGCAGGGCGGACCGTTCTCGCAGGCCTACGTGATGGCCCACGAGTACGGCCACCACATCCAGAACCTGCTCGGCACCAACCGCAAGGCCGGCAACGACACCGGCCCCACCTCCGGCTCGGTGCGCCTGGAGCTGCAGGCCGACTGCTACGCGGGCGTCTGGGCGAACCACGCGACGACGACGCCCGGCCCGTCGGGGCGGCCGCTGATCAGCGAGCTGAACCAGTCCGACATCGACGCCGCCCTCGACACCGCGTCCCGGATCGGCGACGACTACATCCAGTCCAACCTGGGTGGCGGCCGGGTCGACGAGTCGCAGTTCTCGCACGGCAGCTCCGCGCAGCGCGAGAAGTGGTTCACCACCGGCCTGCAGAGCGGCGACCCCGACTCCTGCGACACCTTCGCCGCGCGCAGTCTCGGCTAGGGCTGCCCGGCCGGCGGATCGGCGGCCAGGAACCCCGCGAGATCGTCGGTGTAGCCCGCGACGCGCAGCTCCCACCCGGGCCGCACGAACGCCTCCCGCGTGAGGAGCACCCGGTACTCGGTGACCCGGGCGTCGCCGTGGTCGATCGTGGCGGTGCCGTCGTCGCGGTACCCGAGCCGGGCCGACACGGCCGCCGACCTCGGGTTGCCCTCGACGTACTCCGAGCGCGCCGCCAGCGCGCCGAGGTGGTCGAAGGCGAAGGCCAGCACCGCGGCCCGCATCTCGGTGCCGTAGCCGCGACCCTGTGCCCGTCGCACCAGGTACGAGCCGGTCGCGACCTCACGACGCACGCCGAACCGGTCGCCCACGACGTCCTGCAGGCCGACCACCCGGCCCTCGGCGCGCACGACGAACTGCAGCGTCCACCAGTCCGGCGACGCCTTCGCGCGGTTCGACCAGACGTACTGCGCGATGCCGCGCCCCAGGTGCCGCGGGTCGGCCCGGGTCCACGGGACGCGGAACGGCATCTCCGACGACGGGTGGATCCCGCTCTCGTGCACGGCCGCGATCAGCTCCCGGACCGACGCGTCGTCCTCGACGCGCAGCTCCAGGCGCGGGGTCCGCAGGGTCAGCCCGGACATCGGCCACGGGTCGGGCACCGGGTCGATCGGCGCGGGGAGCACGTCCATCGGTCGACCGTGCCGGATCGCCGACGGGCGCGCCACGGAATACCGTCGGCTCCCATGTGGGCGATCACCCTGACCGAGTACGGCGGACCCGAGCAGATGACGTGGGCGGAGGTGCCCGATCCCGAGCCCGGCCCGGGCGAGGTCGTGCTCGACGTCGTCTCCTCGGCCGTCAACCGGGCCGACCTCCTGCAGGTCCAGGGGAACTACCCGGTCCCGCCCGGCGCGTCGGAGATCCTCGGCCTGGAGTGCGCGGGCCGGATCGCCGCTCTCGGTGACGGCGTGACCGGCTGGTCGGTCGGCGACGAGGTGTGCGCCCTGCTCGCCGGCGGCGGCTACGCGACGAAGGTCGCCGTCCCGGCCCCGCAGCTGCTCCCGGTCCCCGAGGGCGTCTCCCTGACCGACGCCGGCGGGCTGCCCGAGGTCGCCTGCACCGTCTGGTCGAACGTGTTCCTGGAAGGCCGGCTCGCCGAGGGCGAGACGTTCCTGGTCCAGGGCGGCTCGTCGGGCATCGGAACGCACGCGATCCAGGTCGCGAAGGCGCTCGGCGCGCGCGTCGCCGCCACCGCGGGCCACGCCGACCGGCTGCAGTTCTGCCGCGACCTGGGCGCCGACATCGTCATCGACTACCACGACGACATCGCCGAGGAGCTGAAGGAGGCCACCGACGGCCACGGCGCCGACGTCATCCTCGACAACATGGGCGCCAAGGGCCTGGCGAACAACCTGTCCGCGCTGGCCCGCGACGGCCGCCTGATGATCATCGGGATGCAGGGCGGGGTGAAGGCCGAGCTCAACATCGGCGCGCTGCTGGCCAAGCGCGGCCACGTCTCGGCGATGGGCCTGCGCGGCCGCCCGGTCGACGGTCCGCACTCGAAGGCCGAGATCGTCGACGGGGTCCGCGAGAACGTGTGGCCGCTGTTCGCCGACGGCCGGGTGAAGCCGGTGGTCTTCGAGCGGTTCGCGATGTCCGACGCCGCCGACGCGCACCGCAGGCTGGACGCCGGTGGGGTGACCGGCAAGCTCCTCCTCGTGAACTCCTGAGCGGGCGGGTCCAGAATGGCGGGCATGAGCGACGAGCAGGAGACCCCCGGGGACCGGGTCGTGGTGGTCGGCGCCGACGGGCGCCCGGTGGGCATGGCCTCGGTTCCGCAGGACGACGAGGGTCAGAGCCCCGCGTCGATGGTGGAGCAGCCCGCGAAGGTCATGCGGATCGGCACCATGATCAAGCAGCTGCTCGAGGAGGTGAAGGCCGCACCGCTGGACGAGGCGTCCCGCGAGCGGCTCAAGGAGATCCACGAGAACTCCGTCAAGGAGCTCGAGGAGGGCCTGGCGCCGGAGCTGCGCGAGGAGCTGCAGCGGCTCAGCCTGCCGTTCACGGCGGACACGATCCCGTCGGAGGGTGAGCTGCGGATCGCCCAGGCCCAGCTGGTCGGCTGGCTGGAGGGTCTGTTCCACGGCATCCAGACCGCGTTGTTCGCCCAGCAGATGGCCGCGCGGGCACAGCTGGAGCAGATGCGTCGCGGGCTGCCCCCTGGCGTCGGCGGGCCGGAGCAGGGCGGCGTCCCCGAGGGCATGGGCCGGGGAACCGGGCAGTACCTCTGACGCACGACGACGACCTGCGGTTTCGCGGTGTCCCGGCCGGGGCCTCCCCTGCCGGGCCCGCGGACCGCGTCTGAGTACCCTCACCGGGTGGCCGTGACCGTGACCGACGAGCCGGGTGACGTCGTCGACCCGTCCGAGGTGTCGAGCCCGCGCAGCTGGCGGCGGGCCTTCGCGGACCTCGCCCAGGGCTGGCGGCAACGGCCGCTGTGGGGCTACCTCGGCTGGCAGGACATCAAGCAGCGCTACCGCCGCTCCGTCCTGGGGCCGCTGTGGATCTCGATCAGCATGGGCGTCATCGCCCTCGGCCTGGGGATCCTCTACTCGGCGCTGTTCCAGATCTCGCTGGCGACGTTCCTGCCGCACGTCGCCGTCGGGCTGCTGATCTGGAACTTCGTGTCCGGCTGCATCCTCGAGGGCAGCGAGGTCTTCATCGCCAACGAGGGCCTGATCAAGTTCCTGCCCGCCCCGCTCAGCCTGCACATCTACCGGCTCGTGTGGCGGCAGACGCTGTTCTTCCTGCACAACCTGGTCGTCTGGGTCGTGCTGATGATCGTGTTCCCGCATCCGCTGGGGCTGTCGACGCTGCTGGCGATCCCGGCGTTCGCGCTGCTGGCGATCAACGGCGCCTGGGTCGCGATCCTCGCCGGGATCCTCGCGACCCGGTTCCGCGACATCCCCCCGATCATCGCCAGCATCACCCAGCTGGTGTTCTACCTGACCCCGATCGTCTGGTCGGTCGACATCCTGAGCGACAACCCGGCCGCGCGCGAGCGCGCCCAGCTGGTCGAGCTGAACCCGGTCTTCCACTTCGTCGAGATCGTGCGCCAGCCTCTGCTCGGCCAGGAGATCGTCGGCCGGTACTGGCTGGTCACGGGCGTGATCACGATCGTCGGCTGGGCCGCGGCCCTGATCTGCCTGCGCAACTACCGCTCCCGCGTCGCGTACTGGGTGTGAACCTCTGTGACTGAACCCCGTATCCGGATCGACCGCGCCGCCGTCGACTTCCCGATCTTCGACGCCAAGACGCGGTCGCTGAAGAAGGCCGTCCTCGGCAAGGCGGGCGGCCGGATCGGCACCGACGCCAAGGTGCCGATCATCGAGGCGCTGCGCGACATCACCGTCAGCCTGGACAAGGGCGCCCGCGTCGCGCTCGTCGGGCACAACGGCGCCGGCAAGTCCACGCTCCTGCGGCTGATGGCCGGCATCTACGAGCCCACCCGCGGTCGCTCACTGGTCCGCGGCAAGGTCGCGCCCGTGTTCGACCTCGCCGTCGGGATGGACCCGGAGATCTCCGGTTACGAGAACATCCTGATCCGCGGGCTGTTCCTGGGCATGACGCGCAAGCAGATGGAGGCGCGGATCGACGACATCGCCGCCTTCACCGAGCTGGGCGACTACCTGGAGATGCCGCTGCGGGCCTACTCGACGGGTATGCGGGTGCGGCTCGCCCTCGGCGTCGTCACCTCGATCGACCCCGAGATCCTGCTGCTCGACGAGGGCATCGGCGCCGTCGACGCGGAGTTCCTGAACAAGGCCCGCGACCGGCTCCACGAGCTCGTCGACCGCTCCGGGATCCTGGTCTTCGCCTCGCACTCCGACGAGTTCCTCGCCGACCTGTGCGACACCGCGCTGTGGATGGAGCACGGGACGATCAAGGAGTACGGCCCCCTGCACGAGGTCCTCGACCACTACAAGGGGCGGACCCCGTCGTGACCGGACCGCTCCCGCCCGGCTCGGTCGTCGGCGTCGTCGTCACGCGGCACCGGGCCGAGCTGCTCGTCGACTCGCTCGCGGCGATGGCGAAGCAGACCCACCCGCTGGCGCACCTGATCGTCGTCGACAACGGGCCGGACCGGCCCGCGCGTGACGCGGTCGAGGCCTGCCCGCTGCCGACGACGTGGCTCCCCTCGTGGTCCAACCTCGGCGGCGCGGGCGGCTTCGCCCTGGGGATGCTGCACGCACTCGCCATGGGCGCGGAGTGGATCTTCCTGGCCGACGACGACGGCCACGCCGCCGACGAGTCCACCCTCGCCACGCTGCTCGACGTCGCGTCGCGGCACGGACTCGCCGCGGTGTCACCGGTGGTCGCCGACAAGGCCGACCCGGAACGCCTCGCCTTCCCGCTGCGCCGCGGCGTCACCTGGCACCGGTCCCGCTCGGCCCTGGGCCCCGACGACCTGCTCCCCGGGATCGCCTCGTTCTTCAACGGCGCCCTCTTCCGGGCCTCCACCCTGGAGGTCATCGGGGTGCCGGACCTGCGCCTGTTCGTCCGCGGCGACGAGGTGGAGATGCACCGCCGGATGGTCCGGTCCGGGCTGCCCTTCGGCACCGCCCTGCAGGCCACCTACCTGCACCCCTACGGCTCCGACGAGTTCAAGCCGATGCTGGGCGGGCGGCTGCACGCCCAGGACCCGGGCGACGAGGTCAAGCGCTACTACACCTACCGCAACCGCGGCTACCTGATGTCCCAGCCCGGGATGCGGAGGATCGGCCTCCTGGAGCTGCCGAGGTTCGCCTGGTACTTCCTGGTGACGAAACGCGACCCGCGCGCCTTCCGCGACTGGCTGACCCTGCTCCGCCAGGGCCGCCGCGAGCAGTTCCACCGCGCCCCCTGACCGATCGCCCACTAGTCCCGATCAGGCGTGGCGACCTGTGACGTCGTGCGGCGACCGCCGCGGCGAGCGCCGCGGGACGTGACGGGTCGCCACGAACCTGTCCACAACCGGCAGGTTCGTCCACAGGGCGGTGGGGATGTCGGTGGCGGGCGGCGTACGGCGGCAGTCTCGGACGCATGGATCGCCTCGACCACGTGCCTCCGGATCCGGCCGGGCTCCTGCACCGGTCGGCGTTGCTGGGCGCAGGCCTCGCCGTCGACGAGATCGACCGCCTCGTCCGCGCCCGCGTGCTCGTCCCGGTCCGGCGAGGCTCCTACCGGCTCGGTGACGACGAACCGCGCTCGCCGGTGCATGCCCACCTGCTCCGAGCCCGGGCCACGGTGCCGCACCTCGCTCCCGGCTCGGTCCTCGGCCATGTCACCGCGGCCCTCGTCCTCGGGCTCCCGGTCTGGAACCTGCCTCTCGACCGGGTGCATGCCGTACGGGAACGCAGTACCGGTGGCGGCCGGAACCGCCACGGCACATCCGTGCACCGGGCTCCGCTACCGGACGACGACGTCCGCGAGCTCGACGGTCTGCTGGTCACCTCGCCGGCCCGGACACTCGTCGACCTGGCTCGGACGGTGCCCGCCGAGCAGGCGCTGGTGACGGTCGATGCGGCCCTGCACCAGCACGTCCGGCCGCGGCCACGGTCCGAGCGCCCGCCGCCCGGCGCGACCACGGTCGACGAGCTGACCGAGGTGCTCTCCCGGTTCGGCGGACGCGTCGGTACCCCCGCGGCACGGCGTGTCGTCGCGCTGGCAGACGCCCGCTCCGAGAGCCCCGGTGAGTCGCGTAGCCGGTTCCGGATGTACCTCGCGAGCCTCCCGGACCCGGCCACCCAGTGGGAGGTTCCAGGTCTGCCGTTCCGCGCCGACTTCGCCTGGCCGGAGCACGGAGTGGTCGGGGAGTTCGACGGCCGGATCAAGTACGGCCGCCCACTGCGGCCCGGTCAGGATCTCGGTGAGGTGCTCTGGGAGGAGAAGCGGCGGGAGGACCTCATCCGTTCCACGGGCCTGACCGTCGTGCGATGGGTCTGGTCCGACCTCGCCGACGGCAGCATGGTCGCCCGCCTCGCCCACAGTCTCGGAACCGCACGGCACCCCGTCGCGTCGCGTGGCGCCCCGTGCGACGGTCGCCGGGCGACGTGACCGGTCGCCACGCCTACGAGGGTCAGTTCTTGAAGATGACCCAGCGCAGCATGACGAAGTTGATCGCGGTGGCGGTGCCCTGCGCGACCAGCCAGGCGAGGCTGGTGTCGTAGGTCAGCGGCGGCAGCAGGTGCAGGACCAAGGAGTTCACACCGACGTTCACGGCGAAGGTCGTGCCGTAGAGGGCCACGAAGCCGGCGAACCTCGCGCGGCCGCCGGTGTTCGCGCCGGTGAAGGTGAACCGCTTGTTGAGCAGGTACGCCGTCGTCGTACCGAGGATGAAGCTGATGCCCTTCGCGAACGGCACCCACAGGCCCGCGTTCAGGAGCAGGTGGTAGACGCCGAAGTCGACGATCGCGGAGAGCACACCGATCGCGACGAAGCTGCCCAGCTGGCGGACGAGGCCGAGGCGCGGGGCCGGGCCGGCGGCCGGACCGGTGGCCGGGGGCTCGGCCCGGGTGGGCTCGGTGGCGGTCACCCATCGAGGGTAGCGGCGCACGCCGCAACGACCGCGTCGGCCCACCGGAGCGCAGGCCGTGCCCCTCCGAGCTGCCGATCCTTTCTCGACCGTGGACAAGACAATGCACTTTGCAGTACAAAGTTAGTGACACAGCAAACCAGTTGGCAGTGGGGGAACCATGCAGGACCGGACGGACACCGACGTCGACGACCAGCCGCCGCGCTCACCCGCCGACGCGCTCGCGATCATCGAGCGTGAGCAGGCCCGGCAGATCCCGCCGTACTGGATCTTCTATCTGATCTGGGGCGCGGCCTGGGCGGTCATCGGGCTCGCCTGGTTCGCGAACGGGACCGGCGCGGTCACCGCGGCCACCGCGAGCGTCCTCACGGGGCTGGCGATCGCCGGGGGGTCGATCGCCAGCGGTCTGGTCGGCGCCCGGATGGGACGCGGCGTCACCGGGCCGAGCCAGCTCCACGGCGCCCTCTACGGCTGGGTGTGGCCGGTGGCGATGATCGGGGTCGTCGCGCTGGCGGTCGGTCTGGGCCGGCTCGGGGCGCCGGTCGGGTTCGCCATGCCCGCGCTGTTCGTGTTCGTCACCGGCGGCCTGTTCGCGGTCGGGGCCGCGGTCTGGCGCAACATCCCGGACTACGCGCTCGGGCTCGGCCTGCTGGTGCTCGGCGCGGCGCTGCCGTTCGTCCCGGCGCCGTGGCACGCGCTGACACTGGCGGTCGTCGGCGGTGGCGCCCTGGTCGCCACCGGGCTGTGGACACGGGCGCGGGCGGTCCGGTGACCGAGCTCGACCCCGTCATCCACGCCCAGGCCCGGCTGCGGGTCACCGCCACCCTCGCCGCCCTCGACGACGGCGACCGCATGACCTTCCCTCGGCTGCAGGAGCTGCTCGGCATGACCGCGGGCAACCTGTCCACCCACCTGCGCAAGCTGGAGGACGCGGGCTACGTCGCGATCACCAAGACCCACCAGCGGCGCACCCCGGTGACCTTCGTCGAACTGACGAGAACGGGCAGGCGGGCCTTCGAGGACTACACGGCCGCGCTGCGGGCGCTGCTCGACCCGGCGGCCGACCCGTCGGAGGTGCCGTCGTGACCGCACCGGTGGAGCTGCACGGGGTGACCCGCCGCTACGGCGACACCGTCGCCCTCGACGACGTCGACCTCGTCCTGGAGCCCGGCAGCCTGACCGGCCTGCTCGGACCGAACGGGGCGGGCAAGTCGACGCTGGTCAACCTCGTGTCCGGGCTGCGCCGACCGGGCACCGGCACGGTGCGGCTGTTCGGCGGGAACCCGCGTGACGCGGCGACCCGGGTCGCGCTGGGCACCACCCCGCAGCAGACCGGGCTGCCCGACACACTGCGCGTCGGGGAGATCGTCCGGTTCGTCGGCGCCCACTTCCCCGACCCGGTCGGGGCCGGTGAGCTGCTGGGGCGCTTCGGCCTCGACGGGCTGGAACGACGCCAGGCGGGCGGGCTGTCCGGCGGCCAGAAGCGTCGCCTCGCGCTCGCGCTCGCGTTCACCGGCCGTCCTCGGCTGGTGCTGCTCGACGAGCCGACGACCGGCCTGGACGTCGAGGGCCGCCGCGCCCTGTGGGACACCGTGCGCGCGTTCCACGCCGGCGGCGGGACGGTGCTGCTGACCACCCACTACCTCGACGAGATCGAGTCGCTGGCCGAGCGCGTCGTCGTCCTGGCGGGCGGGCGGATCCGCGCCGACGGCGACGTCGACGCCGTCCGCGGAGCCGTCCGGGTGGGGCGGGTGTCCTTCCGCGCGGCGACCCTTCCCGACCTGCCCGGCGTCGAGCGGACCGAGCGCGACGGCGACCACGTCACCCTGCACACCGCCGACGCCGACGAGCTGGTCCGCACCCTCGTCCGGCACGACGTGCCCTTCACCGGCCTGTCGGTGTCCCGGGCGTCGCTGGAGGACGCGTTCCTGACCCTGACCGGAGGCCCGTCGTGAGCATCGCCGCAGCGCACGCCCGCTACCTGATCCTGGAGCAGCTGCGGATCCCCGTCGCGGTGCTGTCCACCGCGCTGTTCCCGGCCCTGACCCTGTGCTTCTTCGTGCTGCCGTTCGACTGGGGCGACGACCCGGCCGCCGCGACCCGCGCGGTCGCCCAGCTCGCACTCTTCGGGGTGCTCAGCGGGTTCCTGTTCACCTTCGGCGTGGGCGTGGCCGACGACCGGGAGAAGCCGTGGGACCCGTACCTGCGGACGTTGCCGGCGCCGCCGTCGGCCCGGGTCCTGGGGCGACTCGCGGTCGGGGCGCTGTTCGCGCTGCTCGGGATGCTGCCGGTGGTCGTGCTGGGGGCACTGCTCACGCCGGCGTACGTGGAACCGGCGCGGCTGCCGTTCGCGTTCGTGACGCTCCTGGTGGCCGGGCTGCCGTTCCTGTTCGGCGGGCTCGCGATCGGCTACTCGCTGCCGACCAAGGCAGCGCTGCCGGTGACCCAGCTGGCGTTCTTCCCGATGGCCTTCGGTGGCGGGCTGCTGCTGCCGCCGGAGCTGTTCCCCGGCTGGCTGGCCCGCGCGACCGAGGTGCTGCCGACCCGCGGGGCGCGTGACCTGCTGCTCTGGTCGCTCGGCGGGCCGGTCCCGAGCGGTCTGGCGCTGGGCGCGTTCGCGGCGTGGACGGTCGGGCTGGCGCTGCTGGTGGGCTGGGCGTACCACCGCGACGAGGGGCGCCGCTTCCGGTGAGCCCCGGGGCCGGCGCTCAGAAGTGGCGGCCGGCGAAGGTGTAGCGGGTCCGCACCGTGACCGACCCGGCGGCCGTCCGGCCGTAGACGCGGAAGTGCGGGCGGCCGTGGACGGCGCGGCTGGGCATCTTCGAGCGGACCGAGCCGTACTGGGAGACGAGGCCGTCGACGTCGGCGGTGGCGTTCTCCGGGACCAGCAGCCGGGCCGACCCGGCGCCGAGCTCCAGCTCCACCTCGACGACGGGCATGGGCAGCTGCGCGTCGCAGAAGTCCAGCAGGACCGCGCCGAGCGAGGTCTGCACCCGCAGCCGGGCCGGGACCGCCCAGTCGCCGCGGCGCTTGACCCCGCCGACGCCGCCACGCAGCACCGTGGGCGGGCCGACCGGGGTGGCCAGGACGTCCGCGGACAGGTCCAGCGGGTCCCCGGGCAGGTCGGACAGCACGGGGAACAGCTCGGAGCCGAACCGGGCGCCGTAGACGACCGACAGCCGCTCCTGCAGCTCCTCGACCGAGATGCGGCCCTCGGCCATCGCACGGTTGAGCCGCGTCGCGGCGCGCTCGCGGTCGGCGTCGGAGATCCTGATCTCCCGACCCTCTCCGAGTAGCCGCGCACCGGTCACCCCACCAGGGTAAACACCTATCCGACGGGTGCGGCGTCCGGCAGCCGGAACAGCCACACCCCGCCGTCGAACCGGCCGGGGTCGCCGGTGACCCGCCGGGTCCAGGTCAGCGCACGGGCCTCGTCGCCGCCGGCGTAGCCGGGGACGAACGCGACGGCGGTGATCCCCAGGTCGCGCAGTTCGCGGTGGGCGGCGGCGGTGTAGTCGTCGCTGGGGTCGTTCTTGCCGTCGGCGACCCACTGCGCCCCGATCTGGTACCGGTTCCAACGGGACTGGATCGCGACGTCGTCCTCGGGATCGGAGGCGATGAAGTAGCCGCCGCGGATGCGGAACGCGGGGCCGGAGGCGGCCTGCCAGCGCAGGCCCTGCGCACCGTCGTCCCAGGCCGCGGTGATCCGCGGGTAGATCTCGACGACGTCGGCCGGGCCCAGCGGCGCCGCCCCGCCCGCGAAGAAGGCGGGCACCGGCGCGGGCCGGACCTCCTGGGCGTCGGCGGGCAGCCAGGACACCACCGCCAGCGCGGTCAGGGCGACGGCACCGACCGCCGTCGCCGGGGTGTCGAGCGGCATCCGGTCCACCCACAGCGCGACGACGACGGCGACGCACAGCGCCGTCACCACCTGGATCCGGACCGGCTCGACCTCCGACAGCAACGGGACCTCGGCGAACCCGAGCCAGGGCAGCGGGATCCCCGTGTAGTCGCCCAGCAGCACGACACTCGTGCCGAGCGAGGCGACCCAGGACAGGAACCCGACCGCGGCGACGACCCGCAGCGTCGTCGACCGTACGACCAGCACCGCGACGACGACCAGCGCCAGCACGGCGACGCCGACGTAGCCGCCCTGTTCGCCGATGTGGCCGCCGAGTTCGGTGTCGACGCCGTCGGGCACCGCCCGGACGGCGGTCAGCCGCGTCGGGACGAGCAGGTTCGCCAGGTCCGCGCCGGTGGCGTGCACGTTGCGGATCGCGCCGCGCGGGCGGTTCGGCCCGGCCAGCACCAGGTACAGCGGGTAGGCGCCGAGCACCACGAACACCCCGACGCAGGCCAGGCCGGCCCGGAGCAGCCCCGGCAGGTGCGCGCGGACCCGGCGTGGGAACCGCAGCGCGAGCACCACCGCGGTGACGACCAGGAAGATCACGCCGATGGCGAGGGTCTGGGTGTAGAGGACGAGCTGCCCGGCCAGCGCGAGTCCGGTCAGCGCCCCCACGAGCCACGGCCGACGCAGCGGGCCGCGCGCGAACAGGTGGTGCGCGACGAGCAGCAGCAGCGGCGGCAGCAGCGACCACGTGAGGTTGAGGTGCCCGGCGATCGCGTGCGCCAGATGGAACGGGGAGAACGCGTACAGCGCACCGGCGATCCCGCGGGCGACCCAGCCGCGGGTGCCCGCGCCGACGTAGGGGCCGAGCGCGGCGACCAGGACCAGTCCGGACACGACCGGGCCGAGGACCAGCCCGACGTTGAACGCGGTCACCGAGCCCGCGACCAGGGTCACCGGGGCGAGCGCCAGTGCCAGCAGCGGCACCGCGGTGTTCCACAGCGCGTTGAGCCCATGAGGCCAGTGCATCCAGTCGGTGACCAGCGGGTTCTCCCCGTGCGTCACGGCGAACGGGAACCGGTGGAGCCACCAGGCGAACATGTCGGCGTCGGCGGTGACGTGCCCGATCAGCAGACCACCCGGGTCGGCGAGCACCCGGCGCTGCAGCCACAGCGAGACCAGCAGGTAGCCGAGCCCGAGCAGCACGTACAGCCCCGCGGTCGTGCCCCGGCGCCGTTCCGGGGGCAGCGGGAGGCGGACCTGCCGCTCGTCGAGCACCCGCCCAGGGTCGCACCCGTCGTCGTCGGTGGTCCTCGCTACCCTGGCGACGATGACGGACACGACCGTTCCCAGCAGCACCAGGACCGACGCCCCGGCGCGACGGACCGCCTCCCTGCACGGCTGGGGACGGACCGCACCGACGGTCGCCCAGCTCGTCACCCCGCGCGACGCCGAGGACGTCGCCGAGACCGTCCGCACGGCGGGCGAGCGCGGCGTGATCGCCCGCGGGCTCGGCCGGTCCTACGGCGACCCGGCGCAGAACGCGGGCGGTGTCGTCCTCGACATGCCGGGCCTGAGCCGGATCCACGCCATCGACCCGGACACCGGCGTCGCGGACGTGGACGCGGGCGTCAGCCTGGACCAGCTCATGCGCGCCGCGCTGCCGCTCGGGCTGTGGGTCCCGGTGCTGCCGGGCACCCGCCAGGTCACGATCGGCGGGGCGATCGGCGCCGACGTGCACGGCAAGAACCACCACACCAAGGGCAGCTTCGGCAACCACGTCGAGTGGCTGCAGCTCGTGACCGCGGACGGCTCGGTCCGCGAGCTGACCCCGTCCGGACCGGACTCGGAGCTGTTCTGGGCGACCGTCGGCGGGATGGGCCTGACCGGCGTCATCGTGCGGGCCAGGGTGCGGCTGCACCGGACCGAGTCGGCGTACTTCGTGGTCGACACCGACCGCACCGACGACCTCGACGGCCTGCTGGAGCTGCTCACCGACGGCTCGGACGACACCTACGGCTACTCGGCCGCCTGGTTCGACACCACCGCGACCGGCGCCCGGATGGGCCGGTCGGTGCTGACCCGCGGCTCGCTCGCGACCGTCGACCAGCTCCCCGCGAAGCTGCGGTCCGAGCCGCTGAAGTTCGACGCGCCGCAGCTGCTGACCTTCCCGGACGTCTTCCCGAACGGGCTGGCCAACAAGCTGTCGCTGACGGCGTTCTCCGAGCTGTGGTTCCGCAAGGCACCGAAGCGCCAGCGCGGCTCGGTGCAGAACATCACGGCCTTCTACCAGGTGCTCGACGTGTTCGGGGACTGGAACCGGGTCTACGGCTCGAAGGGCTTCCTGCAGTACCAGTTCGTCGTCCCGATGGGGGCGGAGACCGAGCTGCGCCGGATCCTGGAGAAGATCGCGGCGTCGCCGCACAAGTCCGGGCTGAACGTGTTCAAGCGCTTCGGCGCGGGCAACGACGCACCGCTGTCGTTCCCGACGAAGGGTTGGACGATCACCGTCGACTTCCCGATCGCGAACGGGCTGTCCCGGTTCTGCACGGAGCTCGACGAGATGGTGCTGGCCGCCGGCGGGCGGCTGTACCTGGCGAAGGAGTCGCGCACGTCGCCGGAGGCCTTCGCCGCCGGCTACCCGCGGTTCGCCGAGTGGAAGGCGATCCGCGACGGCGTCGACCCGGCCGGCGTCTTCGCCTCCGACATGTCCCGCCGCCTCGCACTGACCCTCTGACGTCCGGAGCCCGCACCATCATGATCGACGCAGTCGGCAATCCGCAGAGCATCCTGCTCCTCGGCGGCACCTCAGAGATCGGCCTGGCCACCGTGCGCGCGTTCGCCGCGGACCGCCCGTTGCGGATCGTGCTCGCCGCCCGACCCGGCCCCCGGCTCGACGCCGCCCGCGCCGAGCTCGAGGCGCTCGGGTGCGGCGTGGAGACCATCGAGTTCGACGCCACGCGCATCGAGACCCACCCCGAGGTCGTGAAGAAGGCCTTCGCGGGCGGGGACATCGACGTCGCCGTCGTCGCGTTCGGGCTGCTCGGCGACAACGAGAAGGCCTGGACCGACGTCGACCACGCCGTCGAGCTGGCGCAGGTCAACTACACCGCGACCGTCTCCACCGGGGTCGCGCTGGCGGAGAGGTTCCGCGAGCAGGGCCACGGCTCGCTCGTCGCGATCTCCTCGGTCGCCGGGGAGCGGGCCCGCCGCTCGAACTTCGTCTACGGCTCCACCAAGGCCGGGATGGACGCGTTCTACACCGGGCTGACCGAGGCGCTGCGCGAGTTCGGCGTGACCGTGACGATCGTCCGGCCCGGCTTCGTGCACTCGAAGATGACCGAGGGCCTCGACGCCGCACCGCTCGCGACCACCCCGCAGGCCGTCGCCGACGTCATCGTCGACGCGGTGCGGACGGGCAAGGAGCTGGTGTGGGCACCGGCGCCGATGCGCTTCGTGATGAGCGCCCTGCGCCACGTGCCCCGGCCGATCTTCCGCAGACTCCCGATCTGATCCGGGGGGGCGGCCTACCAGCCGTCGACGTGCAGGACGGTGTCGAGCGGCTGGCGCTTCGCGGGCTTGAACGTGTCGCCGGTGTAGTACGCGACCGGCAGCAGGACGCCCTGCCGCACGTTCTCCGGGATGCCCAGCAGCTCGGCGATCTCCTTCTCGTACTGCAGGTGCAGCGTCGTCCAGGCGCTGCCCAGGCCGCGGGCGCGCAGCGCGAGCTGCAGGCTCCACGCGGCCGGGAGGAGCGACCCCCACATCCCGGCCTGGTTCGACGCCGGCAGCTCGGCCTTCGCGTTCATCGCGCCGATGACCAGCACCGGGACCTCCCCCATCCGGTCCGCGAGGTACTGCGCGCTGTCCGCGACGCGGAGCTGGGTGGCGTCGCGGTCGGCGTCGCCGTGGGAGCGGGTCGTCGGGTACTGCGAGGAGTTCCGGTAGGCGGTGAACGCCTTCCGGTAGTACTCGCCGACGGCCTTGCGCTTCTCGGCGTCGGTGAGCACCAGCCAGTGCCAGCCCTGCTGGTTGGAGCCGCTCGGGGCCTGCAGAGCGACCTCGAGGCTCTCCCGGACCACCTCCAGCGGGACCGGACGCTCCAGGTCCAGGCGCTTGCGGACCGATCGGGTGGTGGTGAGCAGCTCGTCGGGCCCGAGGGGCAGCACATCGCTCATGCCCTGCACGCTACGGCGCCGCCGGTCTCCTCGCGATGATCACCGCGCGCTCCCCCGCGCCCGCCTCGCACGTGAGGCGTCCCGCGGACCGCTGCGCACGGGTCGCGGCCAGACGCGGGTCGGCCCAGGTGGGGACACCGCCATAGGGGCCGCGGGTCAGCCCGTCGGAGCCCTCCCGGACGATCTCGAACCCGGCGTCGACGAGGATCTCCCGGATCCGCAGGTGCCCGCGCGGGACGCGGGGCGGCACCCAGCGGGCACCGGCCAGCTCCCGGCCGCGGCCCTCGGCGTCGGCGGCGACGACGAGTGCGCGCCCGCCCGGCTCGAGCGCCCGGAACCA